>CACHDV010000004.1 GCA_902578675.1 uncultured Alphaproteobacteria bacterium | reverse complement strand
GGCAATTAAGTGCGGGCAAAAATAATTTCCTGTAGGACGTTTTAGCAACTTCGCGTCCGAATTGTATACCAGAGCGTTAGGCAATTTACTTTTCCTTAAACTATTCCATTTTTATAAAATTTCGAAAACTGCTCTTTATCTATCCCGCATAAGTCTTCTAGAACAGTTTCGGTGTGCTCCCCTAGAAAAGGCGGTCGCTCAATTTGAGCAGGAGAATCTGAAAGTTTGATGGGGCATCCGACAGTTTTATAATTTCCCCTCGGGGGATAATTTATGTCCACAATCATTTCTCTTTCCTTTAAATGCGGATCCTCTAATACCTCGCCGGTATCTTGACATGCACCGCTGGGTACACCCGCATCACCAAGTATCCGCATAGCCTCATGCTTAGTCCTCTGACGTGTCCAACCCTCTATAATAGGATTAAGTGTATCTCTGTTTTCCCACCGTTTCTCTGCTGTTGCATATCGTGGGTCATCTACTATATCCGGTCGCCCTATCGCTTTCGCAAAAGAACTCCACATTTGTTGCTGGGCAAATATATAAATATAGTCATTTGGCCCACCAGGCGAACACGGGTACGTCGACCCAGGCACATTTCGGCCTAATTGGTTTCCAGTCCGCTTTTGAACACCCCCAAGCCTTTGGTGATCTCTTAAACTTATTCTCATGATATTTGCGACACTATCCTGCATAGAAACTTCTACTTCTTGACCTTTTCCAGTAGCATGTCTTTGTTGTATCGCAGCTAATATACCTATTGCCATATGCATCCCCGTGCCAGAGTCCCCAATCGCCGGCCAAACATATGTTGGCGGGTTTTCTGGAAACCCTGTGGCGCACATTGCTCCGCCCATAGCTTGGGCAATAGGCTCAAAACTCTTAAATCCACTGTACGGGCCATAGGTTCCAAAACCTTTTATTGTTGCATAAATCAATTTTTCATTCACTTTTGATAATACATCGTAACCCAAGCCAAGTCGCTTTAAGGCACCAGGAGAAAAATTTTCAACTAACACATCGGACGACGCTATTACTTTCTTAAATAGTTCCTTCCCCTCATCTGTTTTCAAATTGAGTGTTAGACTTTTTTTACTGGAGTTCAAAATAAGAAAAAATAAGCTATCGCTATCCTGGTCTCTCATGTTTGTTCTGGCGACATCCCCCTTGCCAGGCTCTTCTAGCTTTATTACCTCCGCCCCAAGCCAAGCTAGTATTTGCGTGCAAGCAGGTCCTGCTTGATTATGTGTCATATCTATAACCCGCAGGCCATCAAGCGCCTTTTTCATCTTTTTCTCCAAGTTTTCTCAAGAAAGAATTAATTTACCCAAAGTTTGCTCATCAGGATCAATAAAATCTAAATTTGGATCCCCTGTTCTGCCATAGCCCCACCAAATTTTTAAGCCAAACAAGGCTTTTTGTCGCTCTGACGCAGACTTCAAGATTGCACTGTCAAGTGCCACCGGATAATTAACCTGCGGTCTATACTGTGGGCCACAGAATGTTAATAACATGGCTATTCTATTTTCTTTTGTCACATTAGCACCTGTGCCATGCCAGACCCTCCCATCCGTAATTAAGGCTGTCCCCGAATTACCTTCAGCGGCAACGGTCTCAATGTCTTTGTCCTTAATCAAATCAGGGTGACGTCCAAACATATGGCTGCCAGGAACAAGTCGTGTGCCTCCGTTTTCATCAGTAAAATCATTCATCATGAATATTACGTTAGAGCAAGCCGCCGGGGCTATCGCATACCTGGCGCCAGAAAACCCTAGATCACAATCAAATTTTTTGCGCGTCATCGACCCCACCGGTAAATTACGCCGGCCCGGTTTAGTTGGCTCGGGAGCCCACCACTGATCTGTATGAAGATCCATTTTCAATCCACCTGGCTTAGCAATATTGGAAGAGAACGATGAAAGCTGAAATTCTTCACCCAAAACATGGCTGACAATTGCGTGCATCTTATTTATTTCCAACACCTCTAAAAATTCTTCCCCTTTATTTGGCAAAAGCCATACCCTCTGATTGATACCACCATTGGCAGAAGTAAACACTTCAGACCTCAGCGCACCATCCGGGTCACGAAAATCACCCCATTTTTGAGAGGGGCCCCCATCTTCGAAAGCAAGCCCAAACTGCAATTCTGCAGCTGCTTGCTCCAGAAGTCTTGCTCTAGTTTTTGTTAATAGTGGCTTACTTAAAGCATCCTCTAAAAGGCCATATCCCCATCGATCAATGTCATTAGCAACTTTATCGAGATCATTAGTGGGTGTTGGTAATTGTGATTTGGTCCAAGATGCCATTTCTTATCTCCATGCCTATCTAAAAGTTTGCTTTAGATGAAATTCCGTAGCAAGACCGTGTACTTATCACCCGGGACTAGAAATGAAAAAATCGTATATCTGGTTATAGAGGGTTTCTAGTCATTTTTTTGCTAAAAGAGGCCATTGAATTTAAAATCCGTTTATACTTAAGTGGTCTAATGTACAAAATGCAAAAAACTGGGGGTCAAAAAATGAAAATGCTAGCCGCTGTACTCCGAGAAACAGGTGCAAAACGGCCCTATGCCGCATCGCAACCCGTTCAGATTGAGGAAGTTGAATTAGCTCCGCCGCAAGCCGGTGAGTTAATGATAAAAATAGCCGGCGGCGGATTATGCCATTCAGACCTCTCCGTTATAAATGGTAACAGGCCACGCCCAATGCCACTTGTTCTAGGCCATGAAGGTTCTGGAGAAGTGGTAGAAGTCGGCGCGGGTGTTCGAGATATAAAAGTTGGCGACCCTATAGTTTTTCAATTTTCGGCCTCTTGTGGTGTATGTAGTAATTGCCTTGGTGGCAAACCTCAACTGTGCCTCACCCACGATACTGCAAGGGCCAAGGGCCATCTTATGGCGGGAGGTAGTCGGCTTACTGACAATAAAGGTAACGAAATCGCTCATCAATCTGGTGTCTCTTGCTTTGCAGAATACGCTGTTATTGATAGAGGGACTGCGGTGAAAGTCGATAAGGATCTTCCACTTGCTGACGCTGCTATTTTTGGATGTGCTGTCATGACTGGCGTAGGCGCAGTTCTGAATACAGCGCGAATACGGGCTGGCGATACCGTAGCATGTGTTGGTTTGGGAGGCGTTGGCTTAAATGGCCTTTTAGGCGCTAAACTTGCTGGAGCAGAAAAAATCATCGCTGTGGATGTAAATGACGACAAGCTCGGGCTTGCACGGCAACTTGGTGCCACGCATACCGTCAATGCTAAAGATAAAGACCACTTAGAACAAATAAAGGACATTACAGCTGGAGGTGTTGACTATGCATTTGAATTTGCGGGGTCAGTGGCGGCAACCGAGACCTGCTATAAGTCGATCAAAATGGGTGGCCAGGTTATAATAGCTGGCTTAGCGCCGTCCACATCACTATTTTCTTTCAGCCCACCAGATATTGTAACATCTGAAAAAGCAATTAGAGGGAGCTATATGGGGAGTTGCGTGCCGGTAAGGGACATACCAAGATATATAGAGTTGTACCGACAAGGAAAACTTGCAGTCGATAAACTGATAAATAAAAGTATCGGCTTTGGTGAAGTGAATGATGGATTCGACAAACTGACTGACGGCTTAGTTATTCGACAAATACTAGAACCTCATATCGCCTAAAACGACATACGCAATAAGTTGAATACGAGTTATCTTGAGTCAATAAGGGCCATCAAATACTGCCCATATCCACTTTTTAGTAATGGGGCTGCAAGCTCGGACAGTTGTTTTGAGTCGATAAACCCTTTACTAAAGGCTATCTCTTCCAGGCAGGCTATTTTCAAACCCTGTCTGTCTTCAACTGTTCTTACAAATTCGGACGCTTGCAATAAAGATTCATGGGTTCCTGTATCTAACCAAGTGAAACCTCGACCAAGTTGCTGAACCCTAAGGGAATTCTGCTCCAGGTAAACACGATTTACATCAGTTATCTCTAATTCCCCCCTGTCAGAGGGTTTAATACTTTCCGCTATATCAATGACTTCATTATCGTAAAAATAAAGCCCCGTAACTGCCCAGTTTGATTCTGGTTTTACAGGCTTTTCTTCTATACTTTTGGCAAAGCCGTTTTCGTCGAAAGCAACAACACCATATCTCTCCGGATCATTGACATAATATCCAAAAACGGTCGCTCCAGCTTTCAAGGTTGAAGCCGTTGTTAAAATTTCAGATAATCCGTGTCCATAAAAGATATTATCGCCTAGAATTAAGCAACAATGATCGTTTCCTATAAATTTTTTCCCGATAATAAATGCTTGGGCCAGACCCTCTGGTTTTGGTTGAACTGCATAGTTAAGAGACAAACCCCATTTACTTCCGTCCCCTAATAAGAGCTTAAAAGCAGGTTGGTCTTCGGGTGTCGTTATTATCAGTATTTCACGAATGCCTGCTAGCATTAGAATGCTTAGAGGATAGTAGATCATCGGCTTGTCATATATTGGCAGCATCTGCTTGGAAACTGAAATTGTAAGGGGATATAACCTCGTTCCCGAACCACCCGCGAGAATAATTCCTTTCATGCCTATATCCCTTTTTACTAAATGAGTACTAGTTTGTTAAAAGTTGGGCAACAACCTCACGCATGCCTTCTTTCCAATCTCTTCTCGGCACACTGAAAACTCGTTCTATTTTATCACAATTTAAAACCGAATTGAGAGGACGCAACGCCGGCGTGGGATATTGACTGCTCGGAATACCATTAACGAGTGGCACGCTCATTTTGTAATTCTGGAGTTCCTTGAAGATTTCTTCCGCAAAACTACGCCATGTTGTAGGGTTCCTGGATGTATAGTGAAAAGTCCCCCATAACGGTTCCAACGTATTGTTAGTTATCCGTTTCGATATCAGTAAAAGTGCGTCAGCAATATCAACTGCACATGTTGGCACACCGCACTGATCTTCCACTATGTTAAGCTCACTGCGCTCATTAGCCAATCTCATCATAGTGCGGAGGAAATTGTTCCCATGCGCCGCATAAACCCACGAAGTCCTAAAAATAATATATTTTTCAGTATTATCCCGTATGACAGCTTCTCCAGCCTCCTTTGACCGACCATAAATTCCTAACGGACGGACTGGGTCACCCTCAAGATAAGCACCTGATTTTTTCCCATCAAACACATAATCAGTTGACATGTGTATAATCGGGATTGACAACTTTTCACAAATCTTTGCCAGGTTTTCGGGTGCATCACGGTTTACTTTATACGCAACCTCTGGACGTTTTTCGGCGTCATCTACCGCCGTATAAGCCGCAGCGTTAATTACAGTGTGAGGGCGTAAGTTTTCCAAAATTCTCGCTACCTCTTGACTGTCTGTTATATCTAGTTCTGTACGCGTGAAAGCTGTGGCGTTAACTTCAAAATCATCAGCACGCTTTGAAAGCTCTTTCCCAACCTGTCCATTAGCACCAAGTATCAATATTTTTTGCTTGCCTGTCCGCATGTCAATTCGCTGAGCCCCCCAAACGCTCGCCTTGATACTGCTTGTTTAATATACGCTCCCACCAATTTCGGTTATCTAAGTACCATTGAACCGTTTTCCTAAGTCCTGTCTCGAACGTCTCACGTGGCACCCAACCAAATTCCGATTTTATTTTTGTTGCATCAATCGCGTAACGAAAATCATGCCCTGGTCGATCTGATACAAAAGTGATTTGCTCCTGGTATTTTCTACCGTTTTTTCTTGGCGATAACTCATCCAATATTGTGCAAATAGTTTTTACCACTTCAATATTACTTACTTCTGAGCTGCCACCAACGTTGTAACTTTCGCCTGGCCGACCTTTTGACGCTATTTCGTAAAGTGCGCGGGCATGATCATCAACGTACAACCAGTCGCGAACATTGTTCCCTGCTCCATAGACTGGCATAGCCTCACCCTTTAGTGCCTTTATAATCATCAATGGGATCAGTTTTTCTGGGAAATGGTATGGACCATAATTGTTTGAGCAATTGCTCAAAACTACTGGTAAGCCGAAGGTTTCGTGCCATGCTCTAACTAGATGATCGGCTGACGCCTTACTGGCAGAATATGGGGACCGGGGGTCATATCGCGTAGTTTCTGTGAAAGCACCATGCAAACCTAAGGAACCAAATACTTCGTCTGTTGAAACATGATGAAATCGAAACTGTTCTTTTTCGTTTTCATCCAACTGGCTCCAGAAGCTTCTTGAAACCTCTAATAGGTTATAAGTGCCAACAATGTTGGTTTGGATAAAGTCGCTAGGGCCATCAATCGATCTGTCAACATGGCTCTCCGCCGCTAGGTGCATAATGATATTTGGTTTATATTCTTTTACTACCCTATCTAATTTCTGCTCATCACAAATGTCGAGTTTTTCGAAGCTGTATTTTGGGTTCGAAATTACATTTTTCAGAGAATTCAAGTTGCCTGCGTACGTCAATTTATCGACGTTGAGCACGAAACAACCAATCGTATTTATTAAATACCGAATTACCGCTGACCCAATAAAACCAGCACCTCCTGTCACCAATATTTTTTTTGCTTCTTCTTTCATTATGGATCTAGCTTAGATTTCATACTTAAAAAATGTAGGCAAATTGCTTAGCTCGGGATAATTGGTGTCTTTTTCCGATAAGATCGGCGCATTATTATCGATGGGCCAATCTATAGCTAGCTCATCATCATTCCAAGCTAAACCTCTCTCATTCTCCGGAGAATATGGAGCCGTCACTTTATACATCACTTCTGTATTGTCTTCGAGTGTACAAAAGCCGTGGGCAAAACCAACGGGTATAAATATTTGATTCCACAACTTTGCACTTATTTCATAACCCACCCATTCCCCGAAAGTAGGTGATCCGGCTCGTATATCCACCGCAACATCATAAATAGCCCCTCGAGTTACTCGCAGAAGTTTACCTTGCGCACATGGATTTATCTGGAAATGCAGCCCCCTTAAAGTTCCCGCCTTTTCAGATAAAGAGTGGTTATCCTGACAAAAAGATAAATCTAGGCCATTCCGCTTGAATTTCTCAGAGTTGAAAGTTTCAGAAAAAAACCCCCGATGATCGCCAAATTTATCCGGCCAAATAATCTTTATATCGTCTATTCTAGTTGGTTCTATTTTCACAGTAAACAAACCTAATATCTCTATTTTCACCGATGGCTCATATCATCTAATTAAGATCTTCGCAATGAAGCAGTAAAACATGAAGATAAAAAGAGACTAGAAACTACCGCGTTGGTAAATATCTTTTAACCGAGTTTTATGTTAATATTATGATCGGTACCAGTTTTTGCTTTGTTAAAATGAAGTAAACTTACTCATTCAAAATAAGCTATATTTTTTATTTAGGATTAAAGATGAAGAACCTAGTTAGCGACGCTGAAAATACCGATAAGAGGCCGCCAAATAATAATGCTAATGTTGTTAAGCTTGCACCGCTTGGGAACGAATCCCCTTACAGTTTGGTTGAGGCTAAAGGGGTGTGTAGCGTAGTTATTGTCTCTTATAAAACTGGGGAAGTACTAATGGATTGTATTCGCTCAGTTCTTAGACAGAGCAAACTGCATCAATTGATACTTGTGGATAATGGAAATACAAGACAAACCGTCCAGCAATTGAACGAAATAGCCGACAAAAATTCAAAATTTGAAATTATAACGGGACATGGAAACGTTGGATTCTCAAAGGGTTGCAACCTCGGCGTCAGAAGGGCACGCGGGGAATATATCCTTCTATTGAACCCAGATACTATATTACAAATTGACACTCTCATTCCAGCCTTGGAAGTTTTTGAAAGTCACCCCAACACCTCGCTTCTTACCGTTAGGATAGAGAATGTTGATGGTACTGAACAAAGAGGTGCACGACGTAATTTAATGACGCCCTGGACTTGCTGCGTTGAGCAATTCCGGCTAGACCGGCTCGCTCCTAATCATCCGCACTTTAAGCGCTTGAATCTTAATGAAACAACTCCATTGTCCAAAATCACCCCTGTTCAATGTATATCAGGCGCATTTATGCTAATGCCCAAGCAAGTTTTTGTCGAGTTAGGCGGCATGGATGAAGACTATTTCCTCCATGTTGAAGATATCGATTTTTGTTTGCGTATTGAAAAAATTAATGGGTCAATTCTGTACTTGCCGCACGTTTCCGTAATCCATAGGAAGGGAAGCAGCGAGAGTTTTCCTGGTGTAGTGGAATGGCATAAGGCGCGAAGTTTTTGCAAATATTTCAAAAAACATTTTACTGAACAATATCCAGCTTGGGCACTCAGGGCACTATCTCTAGCCATCTATATTCGTCTCGCGATAATATTTCCCAAACTAACATTTCTTTGGTTTGGAAACAAACTTTTGGGACGCTAACAATTAGTAGTTCTCACCTTCTCTATGATTACTACTTCGATCAAACGATCCGGTCATGCCATGCATAGTACCAATAAATATTGAACGTAACTTATTAAATTTCTGATCCTCCAGTAAAACGAGTTTTAATAAGTCTTTTGCTATCGATAAAATTTCAAACAATAGAAAATCTGGAAAAAGCGTGGAATACTCCTTTATAACTGTAACCCTATTCCTGTAAATAGTATATCTTCTGAAGGCGGGATGAACCTGAAAAGATAATACTTTTCCTAGAATTTTTAGATAGTTCGCTATACCAAGGCGATGATTTAAACGTGCTCCGCCAACCCCTAGAATTCGCAAACCTCGCTTTCGCACCCTGAATGAGAACTCATAATCTATATAATCGATCCAAAACTCCTCACGCATCAGACCAACTTCTTCTAATGTTTGTCTAGGGATAAAACTTCCTGAGGCCATTCCAAATAAAAGTGTATCATCAATTTCAGCTAAGCTCATATGATAGCGTCTAGGTTTTAAAAATGATCCCTTTGAATAAGTTGGAACTGAAGGACGTCCGTCGTCATATTCGTGTCTTGGAGTTAAGAACCCTATGTTTTTTTTATTTTCATATTTAAGAGCCGTATCCAGCATATTTTTTACAAAGTCTTTATCAAGTATACTGTCCTGGTCTAGTAGTAGAACCCAATCCACTCCATCTTCTAGAGCTAGTTTTATTCCCTGGTTTTGAGCAGCAGCAAGGCCGACGTTTTTTTTATTTTCTACCAGTTTGATGTCATTTCTTTGTTGAAACTGTCCACCTTTTATATAGTTACAAGAAACAGAATTTGGCTGATTATCAATGATCCATACTTTGTTAACTTGTTCGACCAACGAAAGTAACAGTTGTCTAAAACGATCATCAGGATCAAAAACAACAACCACAGCAGCAACTGTAGGGTCAATTTTAGGAACCATCTAAACCACCTGCTTGAAAAGGAGCACCTGGCTCTTTACTAAATTTTTCAGGCGAAATGGGGCGACAGTCACTAGACCTCAAAATCAATTTCCCGATAGACCATGTCATATTGGAACCGAATTGTAACACAGAGGATTTTCGTGCTTTTTGTATAACCTTTCTATCATTCCATATCCAAAAAAGTCTCCGGAATGCATCAAAAAATGCTTTTAGTTTGGTAAAGGTATCACCTGTAAATATGGAAAAGCAAAGTCTCGTGACTATGCTCAAAATCAGGAGCGGCAGGCACGCGGCAAACAATAATCCAGGAACACATCTTATGAATGTCCAAATCCTATTCCTGCTAACATAATATTTTATGAACTTTGAATTCTTTCCAGCCGTTGTTGAACCTACATGCCGAACCTTCGCGCCAGCCAACTGGATCGTTTCATGCCCGAGCAATCGGAAACGCAGGCCCAAATCAACATCTTCATAATAACAGAAAAAATATTCAGCCATTCCACCCATCGAAACATAAATATCTCGATGATATATTGCTGCGGCGGCACATGGACTCATCACTACGGCGTCTTCCAGAATTGTTTCGGCTGAATCGCCTTCACCACCCCGCCAAGCAATGCCTGTGCAGTGATAATGATCCCCTGCCCCATCTAGTTTACTCGGATTATCATATTTCAACTGCTTAGAACCAAATATTCTAGTTTTTGGATACCGTTTTATTCCCACTTCGATTTCCGATAACCAGTTATCTTCAGGTATAGCATCAGGATTTAAGGTAATTAGCCACTTACCAATAGCTCTTTTGGCTCCAATGTTATTAGCAGCTGCGAATCCAAAATTTTTTTCAAGCTTTATAATTTTTATTTCTAATGAGTTAAAATTATCGAAGTTTACTAGATCTTCGTTTGAATTGTTATCTACAATTATTATCTCAAAGTTTTTATTCCTTTGGGTAGTTAAGGCTTTCATACATTCGACGAGGTAATAGTTCGAATTATGTGTAACAATAATTATTGAAAACTCTGGATTGGCATGGGTCATATAAACCTCGTTAGAGATGGACGATTGTCAAAGAGACCAAGTTATTTTGTTATTATCCCCCTTGTAACCGTCTGAACTTCCATACGTTGTGGTTTAAAGGCGGTCTCTAAAACAGGGATTGACGCTACTGGGTTCGTTCTCCCACACATGAAAATATCAAGCGCAGCAAACCCCACTTCGGGCCAAGTGTGGATATTTATATGCGATTCCGCCAAAACTATCACACCTGTTATACCTTGATTTTCATCAAAAGAATGGAGATGTATATGCAGTATTTGAGCATCACACGCCTTTGCTATTTTTTTAAGTGTATTATGAATAACCTCCCTATTTGAAAGATTAATCGCATCCCACATATCAATAATTAAGTGCGCACCCGCATAAATTACACCATCCTTGTTAACAAAGTAATCACTTCGATGGTCTGGGTACCATGGTGATTGATCCGATTGGTTCAAATTACGACCCGTTATCTTTTTCACTTGTTTCAAGGCAAACATCTTGCATTATTGAATTTATAATTACTTGCCATTCTTTTAATTCACATTTTGTCTATATTCCGTTTCCCAATTGGCTGCGGATAAAGCATTTACGCACAAGATTAAACTTTTTTTTCGCCTGAAAACTACTTTATTCGTCTGGAACGTCTTGTGTCCCTCCGTTTATTAGATCCAAGACGTTTCTGTCGTTCAGCAAGCTCTGTCATCAGAATTTCTTTCTCATCATTTGAATAACGAGACCAATGAGCAACCTCCTTCAAGGTCCGCCAGCACCCTAAACAATATTTAGTTGAGGCATTTATTTGGCAAACACCGACACATGGAGAGGGTATTTGTATTCCTTTATCCATAGCTTTATCCGAATGTTAGGAGAAAAGGTAAATTGTTAAAATTTCCTTTTGTTATTTCATTTTTCACTGTCATTCAATAAAATAAAAGTCGATGGGTCGATCAGTTTAATGCTATATGACTGGTTGAAGTATTTAGGGATGGTGCTTTTGTGTTGAATTTATTTGTCGATGCCCCATCTCTTTTTAGCAGGACGGTACTATTTGCGTTGGAGTTATAAGTTTGTATTCCGAAACAACTAAATCAATTCGCATCACTGTGGTCCCATCTTTTTTGGATGAACATTCGTCACCAGACGATGCTAGATACGTTTGGGCGTATGAAGTTAAAATTGAAAATTTAGGTCAAGAAACGGTTCAATTAATTAACAGACACTGGTCGATAACCAATTCTCTTGGCCAAACTCAAACCGTTCGAGGTCCCGGTGTAGTTGGTGAACAACCGGTGTTAAAACCAGGCGAGTACTTTGAATATACCAGCGGCACGCCGTTAACCACACCATCAGGATTAATGTCTGGGATCTATCAAATGGAAGGCAAAAATGGACAATTATTTGACGTCAGTATCCCAGTTTTCTCGCTGGACAGTCCGCACCAGCCAAAGCACGTTAATTAAAAAACAAGTTAATATTGACAGAATTAATTCGTAAAGTTTGAGATAAGATCTTATGAGACTTTGTTAGCGAAATTGAAACTGCCGACCAACAAAAGTAAAGAGGAATATATTGTGTCACCAGACGACCACATAAGCTCTAAAAGCTCGCCAAGCAACGCAAGCACAAACACACACCCCACTCGGTCAGAGGCAGAACAAGCCGTACGAACCCTTATAAAGTGGATGGGCGATGACCCAACTCGAGAAGGATTAATCGATACGCCAAAGCGTGTCATTAATTCATACGCTGAACTTTTTAGTGGATATACTCAAGACCCAAGTGAGATATTGGAACGCACGTTCGAAGAAACCGATGGTTACGGCGACATAGTACTACTTAAAGATATAAGAGTTGAATCCTATTGTGAGCACCACCTTATACCTATTACTGGCGTAGCTCATGTAGCTTATATACCAGAAAATCGTGTGGTCGGAATAAGTAAGCTGGCCCGGACAGTGGAACTTTTTTCTAAACGTTTACAAATTCAAGAAAAACTTACTTCACAAGTCGCAAATGCCATAAATGATACCCTTAAACCTAAAGGAGTTGCCGTACTCATAGAAGCAGAACACGGCTGTATGACAACTCGCGGTGTTCATAAGCCTGGGGTCAATATGGTCACAAAAACGCTAATAGGATGTTTTAAAGAAAACCCCGATCTACGAACAGAATTTTTATCTTTGATTAAACGACCTGCATAATTAGCTATTTCCTGCATAGATTGGAGCTAGGTTGATAACTGTTGGCCCCGTACTATTCATAATTGGCTTGCTGATGTCGCTGTTGGCGGTTGCCATGGGTTTACCCGCTATCGCGGATCTAGCAACTGGTAACCCCGACTGGCAAGTTTTTGCTGGATCTGCTGCTGTTTCGTTATTCGTTGGCGTGTCACTAATGCTGACTACTCGGTCTACATCCATGACGAATCTCAATCTTCGCCAAGCCTTTCTCCTTACAACAATGAGTTGGGTCGCCGTTGCAGCCGTAGGCGCACTTCCATTCGCATTCTCGGAGTTAGAAATAAGCGTTGCAGATGCATTTTTTGAGTCAATGTCCGGAATAACAACAACTGGCTCTACAATAATTGTTGGCCTCGATAATGCTCCACCCGGCATTTTACTATGGAGGGCTTTACTGCAATGGTTAGGGGGGGTTGGCATAATTGTTATGGCAATGGCTATGCTACCCATATTAAGTGTTGGAGGCATGCAATTATTCAGAACAGAGGCTTTCGACACGCCTGATAAGGTTTTGCCACGTGCGGCTCAAATTGCTGGCGGGATATTCGCAATTTATTTATTTATGACCGGCTTATGCGCTTTGGCCCTTTGGACAACGGGGTTTTCTGGTTTCGACGCGATAGCCCATGCTATGACAACGATAGCCACGGGCGGATATTCAACGAAAGACGGATCGATCGGATACTTCGATAATCCTATAGCCGAGTGGATAATCATTTTTGGAATGATTATCGGGTCGCTGCCCTTTTTATATTACCTTAGGGTTCTAAGAGGGAACGTGTCACCGATTGTGCGAGATAGTCAAGTCCGATGGTTTTTTATTGTAATAATAGCATCAGTTTTTCTGGTTACATGCTGGGTTTGGAATAATTCAAATTTTGGACCTGATGACACCATCAGGCATGTCGCATTCAATGTAATATCTATACTTACTGGAACCGGTTATGTGACACAAGATTTTGGACTATGGGGTGGCTTCCCAACTGTATTTTTACTTTGCTTGATGTTTGTTGGAGGATGTGCTGGCTCTACCACTTGCGGCATTAAAATTTTTCGATTCCAAGTCCTGGCAGCATCGGCTAGAGCCCAATTGAGCCGATTACTTGTTCCGCACGGTGTTTTCATCCCGTATTATAACAGAAAGGAAATACCAGAAACTGTTTCAAACGCCGTTATGGGTTTCTTTTTTTTGTATATAGTGTGTTTTGTTCTTCTTGCTGCCAGTCTATCAGCACTAGGGCTTAATTTCATTACAGCTATATCAGGTGCAGCGACAGCTATCTGCAACGTCGGACCTGGACTTGGCGACTCAATAGGGCCAACTGGTAACTTTGGAAGTCTCCCCGAGATGGCAAAGTGGCTTCTCTCACTTGGCATGCTCCTAGGGCGTCTAGAATTATTTACCGTTCTCGTTATGTTTTCCCCCGCTTTTTGGACTAGATAACTCTTAATTACCCGAATGGATTTTCTATAATGGATATCATCTTAAAACGTTCTATAGAATGGCTAGACCGTCTTATCGCATTTGACACTACCTCACGGCTAAGCAATTTAGATCTGATTTCAGATATAGAAAAATACATGAGAGAGTTGGGTGTTCCCACAAGACTTACGCACGATAAAGATAAGACGAAAGCAAACCTCTGGTGCACAATTGGGCCGCAGGATATTGGCGGCGTAGTTCTATCAGGTCATACAGACGTCGTGCCAATTGATGGGCAAGAATGGACTAAAACACCTTTCAGAATGTCCGAGGAGTCCGGGAAACTTTTTGGACGCGGCACATCAGATATGAAAGGTTTTTGTGCTATAGCTCTAGCTATGGCCCCGGAGATGAAATCACGAGACCTTAAGGTACCGATACACTTCGCTTTTTCATTCGACGAAGAGGTTGGATGCATTGGTGTTCGACACCTTATTAAAGATGTCGTAGACAACCTACCACTCCCGCGGGCAGTAATAGTTGGCGAACCTACATCTATGAAAATTGTCGGAGGGAATAAAGGAGGGCGTTCATTTCGCACCACAGTAAGAGGTGTTCCAGGTCATTCTAGCGAACCTCACAGAGGTGCGAACTCTATTATGGCTGCAGCTCGGATTATTAATTTTATCGAAAGTTTGCAAAAAGAACTAATGAAGAAGTCGGACAAAAATAGTTTATTTGATCCTCCGTATACTACTTTTGATCTGGGCGTGATTGAAGGTGGGACAGCAAACAATATTATTCCTGAATATACACACTTTAATTGGGGGTATAGAGGCTTGCCTGATGAAGATCCATATGAATTGGAAAATAAAATAAAGTCTTTTATACGAGAAAAAATAGAGCCCAAATTGAAACGAATATCTAAAGATGCTGGCGTTACAACTGAGCTGAGGAATGAAACGCCTCCTCTTATACCCGACCATGAATCTGCAGCTGAACATCTCATTCGTCATTTGACAGGTTTAAATGAGTCTGGAACCGTTGCTTTTGGGACAGAGGCTGGTCTTTTTCAGCAAGCTGGAATACCAGGCGTTATTTTTGGTCCCGGGTCAATCCAACAAGCACATCAACCTGACGAATTCATAGAAATTGAGCAGATGGCGCAATGCGTATCCTTCATGAAAGAACTTACGTCATGGGCAGAGAAAACTCACTAATCCAGAGGTGGTAAAGAATTACGTAGACTATAGTTATGTCCTGAGTTTTCATCACTTGAGTAAAACTTAAATTTTTTAACAAGCTTACAATAGAGCAAACGCATGATCAAATATCGGACGCTAGATGACCGCGATTTTTCTAAAGATAGAGTTTTGCTGAGGCTTGATCTAAACCTCCCCACCCACAATGGAGCCATCTCCGACCCTACTCGCTTGACAAAAGCTATTCCCACCATTGCGAGGCTGGCATCTCAAGGGGCTAAAGTCATAATAATTTCACACTTTGGCCGGCCCAAAGGAAAAATTGTAAGAGAAATGTCTATGGAACAAATATTCTCAAGTCTTTGCGAGGCACTAAATGGATTTACCGTAAAATTCATTCCACATTCAATCGGGTCAAAAGTAGCGGATGATATACGAAACATGAAAAATGGAGAAATCTGTTTACTTGAGAACTTGAGGTTTCATCCTGGAGAGGAAGAAAATGACCCTGAGTTTTCAAAAAGCCTAGCGCTTTTAGGCGACTGTTTTGTCAACGATGCTTTCTCCGTTTCCCATCGAGCCCATGCATCGACTGTAGGGATTGCCAGACTCATGCCAAGTTTCGCAGGGCCTCTTATGGATCTAGAGTTAAAGGCCTTATCCAACTCTTTAGATAGTCCCAAAAGACCGCTTACTGCTATAATTGGAGGAGCCAAAATCTCAACCAAATTGGATTTGTTGAGGAACATCGTAAAACTCGTAGACAAAATGATCGTTGGCGGGGGTATGGCAAATACGTTTCTTTTTGCAAGAGGTGTTTCCATTGGAAATTCTCTTGTGGAAAAAGATCTAACCAATTTGGTCCAGACGATTGAGCGTTTAGCTACAGAAAATTCTTGTGAAATAATTCTTCAAAATGACGCGCTAATAGCAACAGAACTGGAGAGTGGCGCCAATTATAAAGCTGTTGAATTGGATGCTGTCCCAGACAACGCTATGATTCTGGATGCTGGACCCAACTCGATTCCAGTATTCTCTAATCATATAAAAGATAGCAACACCATAATTTGGAATGGACCCTTAGGTGCATTCGAATGCCCACCTTTTGATACTTCAACTACGGCAATCGCGAAATTAGTGGGTAAGTTGAGCCAAAAAGGTAATTTATATTCCATTGCGGGCGGGGGGGATACATTAGCGGCTCTCAACCAAGCTGGTGTTGTCAAAAAATTAAATTACGTCTCTACCGCGGGTGGAGCCTTTCTTGAATGGCTTGAAGGAAAAGAGTTACCAGGCGTTGCCGCTTTGAAGCCATAAATTTCCATTTTATTGAGCCATATTGACTTTTTAGACACAACTATCTAACGTTTATTTTAATGGAGATATTATGGCTCAAGTGACACCACCTATGGCACCTACCAATGCGTCCTTGCCGGGACTTGTTACACCAGGTCGCCCTGAACAAACAAAAAACATAGGTGTTCGAACGCCCTCAATTGATGACGTATCGCAGCCAGATGAAGATCTAGAGGCTGAGGCTCAGGAGCAACGCCGCGATGCTGACGTTAATCGCGTTCAAAGACAAATAAGAACCACACAATCTGAACGCGGTAATAACTTAGATATTTTAGTATAAATCTGTGAGCCCTAACGCTAATTCATTCATAAACACAAGTAAAACTAGCTCTTACAAACACTTGCTAGGAAAACTATGAGTTCAAACTCCTATGAAAAACGGACTGCTGGGCCAATTCACCTTAGAGTACCGCCAGACGATAATATTGAGCGCTTAACCTGTAATGAATGCGGGTTCATAAATTACATTAACCCAAAAGTGATCGTTGGTGCAGTTTGCACGTGGGATAATAAATTTTTACTTTGTAAAAGAGCCATAGAACCCCGAATTGGGTTTTGGACCATGCCTGCAGGCTTCATGGAAGAGGGTGAAACAAGTATGGAGGGGGCTAAACGAGAAGCATGGGAAGAGGCAGGAGCGAGGATAGAAGTTAATGAGCTAATTGGCGTCTATAACGTAGCTCGGTTGAGCCAAGTGCATTTAATCTATAGAGCAAAATTGATTAACGATATTGTGAACGCCGGGCCCGAATCTTTGGAAGTGCATTTTTTTTCATGGGCCGAAATACCATGGAACGAGCTCGCTTTTCCAAGTGTCCACTGGGCTCTCAACCATTATAAAGAAGTTGAGGAGTTAGTCGAATTTTCTCCACGAAGCGAGGGGAAAACTTCATAAACGATACAAGTGTATTCGGTTTTCAGAAATTCCACCTGGCAACTGAAGTTTATATGATCTCCATCTTTCCACTTCTTGGTCACTAACGACGATAGCATTGACGCATAATAATTTCTCAATAAACGGTGCTACTTTTTTGGCTAAAGCAAGACTTGTATTTTTTTCCCCTGTCCCAATATCCAAATGAGCCAATGCGGCACTCCTTCCTAACTTTTCTATTGCTCTTGGAATAGAATCCATAAAATCACCAACAAATTGGAAGGCTGGATGAGGAATGCAATCTGGGTGTGCGGCAATTTTCCTTTCAAACACGTAGATATCCCTTTGAGGAAGTAGCTTTCTTATATGATCAAATGTTCGGCCATTACCAAGTCCGAATTCTAGAACAACGCCTGGTTGTTTATGAATGTTTTTGGCAGACCAGTCCAATGCTATTTTTTGAGCCTGAAGTCTTCGGATTGCGCTTTCAAGCCTACTCAATTCTTCCGTTCCTTAACTGAAAAAAAAGTGCTTTTAATTGTCTGATTGTTTCTCTAATCGGTTAAGGCTTCTCTTAATTGAATATTTGTTTTATTTAGACGCGAAGCTAATTCCCTCATTATTTCTATCGCAATTTCTGGGAATTCCGTCAGTAGATGAATAAAGGTATCTTTCGTAATTTTTAGCGTTTGAACTGACTCCACAGCCTTTACGGATGCTGTTCGAGGCACGTCACAAAGAATTGATATCTCACCTACAACATCGCCGCGTTTTAGCTGAGCAACTTCGACTGGACCCTTTTCTGTTTGGATAAATACAGCAACCTTCCCTTGAAGTACGATATACGCAGCGTCACCCGTTTCACCTTCCCGGAATAAAAATTGTCCGTCTTGGTGGATTAATTTTTCAGAAGTGAACGCCAGTAATTTCAATTTAGTATGGTCAATTTTGCTAAAAAGGGGAACATCCCTTAGCACTTCTACTTCTTTATTTAAACTCATATTAGACCTCCTGGGACAAGATGCGTCACCTTATTCCTCTCGCAACAAATCATTGATAACGCTGTCTTCTTTTTTCACAAGATCCTGAAAGGAGCCGTCTTCAACTACTTGACCACCACTTAAAACTAAAACGCGGTCAAAATTTTCGGCTAAACTCGCGCGCTGTAAGGCCCACGTTACATTCCTATCCTTCATCTCCGATAATAGGTTGGACATAACTATGGTCTGACTACCCGAATCTAAAGAAGAAGTTGCTTCATTTAATATTAAATGGTCCGGACGACGAAGCAGAGCACGAGCAATTGATAACTTCTGTCGCTGACCTTGTGAAAGCCGGGATCCCGCCAAACCGGCTTGTGAGTTCAACCCGGCATTAATTATCATTGGCCGAAGATTTTCCTGGTCTATTATCTCAGTAACCAGATGATTTACTTCTTCTATCGCGTTTGCTTTATCTAAGGCAATTTTTCCAAACAAAATATTGTCTTGGATCGAAGAAGATCTATTATAATGTCCCGCTTCGAAAAACTCTATTTCATCCCGTAGTTCGTCTCCAATTTCTTCCGCAAAAAGTTTTCTTGCTTCCAATATGCGTTTTTGAATATCGTTAGTAATCAGATCCAGCCGATGCCTTGCCGGTATTAATTTGAACGGCAAAGACAGGAACTGATTACTGTCTTCTGTTGACATATTCTCCAAGCCTAGTCTTTCCGATCGAGCTAATAGAGTTTGAAATTCTGGTAAATCCTCACTTGAGATGAACGAGTACTGAGAAAAATACTCATGGTCTGAAGGCAAGTCAGCAAAAAGCTCGACCATAGTGGATGCTACATCCCTGCCGATACGAATGAATTCATCCTTTAGGTCAACACGTTCGAGTATTTCTACTACATAAGCGTTAGTTCCAATGTTTTCTGAATTGAAGCTGTCACCTTTAGGGGTTCCGAATAACAAATTTTCTGCAACCGATGCATTCGAGTTGAAAACCTCTTTATCAAAAGATTCTACGAAATTTGATATATCCGATTTATCAAGTCTTTCTCTAAATTTTTTCCTGGCTGTTAATATCTGCTCTAAAAGTTGATCATCATCGAACCCATCTACGGTACTCCGTAACCCCATTGAGTAAACATCCACATCTAAATCAACCACCTGAAGAAGTTCTATCAATCGTTTTTGTAAACCTGCATCTGAATCTACCCCAATCGCGTTATAGTCCAACCACTCCGCTCCCAGGTCATCCAAAGAGTTACCGGATAACTGCGCGTTCTTTAAATCCTCATTAAGTTCTCCCTCTGTCGAGATTGGCCGATGCATAGCCCCTAACAAAATATTTTCTTTCAACGTGGCATTAAAGACGAACGCATTAGGTCCAATGTAGCCCATATATCTGCCAGTTGCAGCCTCTGGTAAATCGGCAATTTGTTTGCCTGCAACAACTATTTGTCCGCTATCGGGCGCCAAGAGTCTTGCCATCAAAATCGTTGCAAGATCTTTACCGCCACTACTTGGACCAGTTAGAGCTATGTGTTCTGACTTACTAATATCAAAAGATAGTTTTTCCACGATAGGTTGGGACTCTTCATCAAGAATAGATAGATTCCCCGCAGAAACGTTACCAGCTAAACTAAAGTCTGCTTCTATTTCCGCCATTTGATAGTTTTCAGGCCAGATGCCTTGCGGATCGAATTGTTCGATGACTTGGTCATATTTAATCCGAGAGTCAGCCAACCTCTGGTAATAAGTAAGCAGTTCTTTCCAAGGTGCCGAAAGATCCTTATAAGCAGCCAAAATTGCAACTAGTGCACCGAAGGTGAGATCACCTTTGATTACGAGATAACCGCCTATTGAATAGAAGAAGAACGGCGTTAGTTGAGCAATGAAGTTATTTAGGAATTTAATAAAGAATTTCCTGCGAAATATTTCGTAGCGAATATCGTATATAACGCCCAACCGTTCTGTAAAACGTGCTAAGATTCTTCTCGCTCCGTCGTTTGCATGGACTTCTTCAATCCCAGAAACAGCTTCACCGATTTTCTCTGCCAAAACCCTTACATTTCGGACTCTTTTTTTACCTAGTTGATTTACATGCCATTGTAGCTTTGGAATGATGTAGCCCTGGATGGGATAAAGAGCGATAGCAGCTAGGCCTAGCATCCAATCCTGTATAAACATGAAGATAAGAATTGTGAGCAATGTACCACCTTGAAATGCCGGTAACGCGATAGAGTCCCCAACAAATCCACCTAAGGGCTCCACTTCGGAGTTAACCATTTGAATAACCTCTCCTTGGCTAACTTTCTTAAACTGAGGAAGTGGAAATCTTAGAACACGTGCCAAAAGCGAATACCTAAGGCGCCTCAGCATCCGCTCACCAAGCTGTCCTCGAAACACATTTACATAGAACTTGAAGCCGCCATTTACAAAAACTAGGGCTAAAAATGCTCCACTTAGAATTAACAAATAGTCAATTTGATCTACAGTCATTCCAAAAATTTCTTCTGGAACGTCCTTGCCGCCGATAGCCTTATTAATGATTGTCTTCGGTAAATCCAACGATAAGTAAAGAAATGGAAATGAAATCGCTGTAAGGATTAACAGTATTATTTGGTCTCGTTTACTGTAGCGCCAAATAAATTTGAATAGAGTTTTTTCCATAAGTTTTTACCAAAGCTTTTGATTATCGAGCCGCCCTTAATAATACTGTAAACTAACTGATAATATCGGTAAATGAAGTCGAAGTAGTATTTTTCACAAAATCTCCCTTTTAGGAAACTTTTAGTGTAGTTTATGCTCTATATAGCGACTAGTTCTGCATTTAGTAAGAACCAGTAGAATGACTCGGACGACTTTGTGGGGAAAATGTTACGTGCCTCTAAATAGAACACCAAAAAAAAATAGCCGCCCTGCCCGAGTGCTAATGTACAGTCACGATACGCTCGGCCTCGGACATTTAAGGAGATGCCGCGAGATAGCCCACCATTTAGTTGAGTCAAACTCTAGACTATCTGTGCTTATACTTTCGGGTTCACCCATAATAGGTAGCTTCGACTTCAGAACACGAGTAGATTTTGTGCGAATTCCAGGTGTAATAAAATTACGAAATGGTGATTACACTTCGCTGAGCCTCCATCTCAACATTGAAGAGACTTTAGAATTAAGAGAATCAATCATAAAACACACAGCGGAAACCTTCGATCCAGATTTATTTATCGTCGATAAGGAGCCGTGGGGCCTTCGCGGCGAGGTTCGGTCTACTATGGAAATGCTTCACAAGCGAGGGACACCTTTGGTTTTAGGCTTGCGAGACGTTATGGACGAACCAGCAGCATTAGCTCCTGAATGGGAACGAAAAAATGTATTGCCAGCCCTAGAAGAATTATATGATGAGCTGTGGGTTTATGGGATGAAAGAAATTTGTGATCCATTTGATGGTCTTGATTTACCCGCTACTGTAAAACTTAAAACACGCTATACAGGTTATTTAAAACGGCACGTACCTACCGTAGGCACCTCACCACAATTTAATATTCCAGAGGATCCATTTATACTTGTTACAGCAGGTGGTGGCGGAGATGGTGAAGGCTTGATGGAGTGGGTGCTGCGTGCATACGAATATGATCCAGACCTGCCATATCCAGCTGTTTTAGTTCTTGGCCCATTTATGTCTCAGGAAAAGCAAGCTGAATTTTTAGACAGGGCCAATAGACTGGATCGGGTTCAGGCGATGACCTTTGACGCGAGGATCGAGACTTTAATGTCAAAGGCCGCTGGAATGGTTTCTATGGGTGGATACAACACTTTTTGTGAAATCCTCTCTTTCGACAAAAGAGCACTAATAATTCCAAGAACCGAGCCAAGATTAGAGCAATATATTAGAGCAAAACGAGCTGAAGAGTTAGGTTTGATAAGTATGTTGGTCGACAATGGCGATCATGACCCAAAGGAAATGGCCAAGTCTCTCCGCAAATTACCTGGTCAACCAAGACCTTCCGAAATTTTACCAACAGATATTCTGGGTGGATTGCCGCAAGTAAACCGACTTGCGAAACGCTGGCTCAGAAAAAGCAGGGATCTTAGAAACATACCTGTGAGACAGCGAGCCTGATAGGCCTAGCATGAAGATTACAGGCAACCAATTAAAAACATCTATTGCAATAGTTTTAAAAGGCTATCCGAGGCTTTCTGAAACATTTATAGCACAAGAAATTCTATCTCTCGAGAAAGGTGGTCTTTCCATAATAATCATTTCCTTGCGAAAACCAACAGACCCATATACCCATCCGGTGCATGAAAAAATCAAAGCCCCCGTATTATATCTACCAGAATATCTATTTAAAGAACCGATAAGGGTTTTAAGATCCTGGTGGCAAGTCCGATCAAATCCTCGTTATAAGTCTGCCCGCCGAATATGGCTAAGGCACCTGATTCGTGATTTTTCGCCAAATCGAGTGAGACGTTGGGGGCAAGCATTGGTTCTTGCAGCAGAGTTTTCGACTGAAATTGGTCATATTTATGCACATTTTCTTCATACACCAGCATCTGTTGCCCACTACACCTCTATGTTGACTGGACACACTTGGTCAGTTTCATCTCACGCAAAAGATATTTGGTTAACTCCCAATTGGGAAAAAACAGAAAAACTTGTATCCTGTTCTTGGTCCGTGACTTGCACTAAATATGGCTATAGGCACCTTAATGATCTTGTGCCAGGTAAAACACACCTTAGCTATCACGGGCTGGATACCAAACAGCTTTCGCTGATAAATTACTCAAATATTTTGCGTCATTCTGATCAGGGTAATCTTTTAAGACTTTTATCTGTTGGAAGGGCTGTGAAAAAAAAGGGGTTCTCTGTACTGCTTGAGGCGCTAAGTAAAATACCCAAAAATATTAATTGGCATTGGACCCATATCGGCGGCGGATCGGAACTCGAAAACCTCCGGAATATATCTCATAAATTGGGTCTCACGGGAAAGATAACCTGGAAGGGTGCGCAGTCGCAAAAAGCGGTATTTGAAGCTTATGAAAATTCTGATTTGTTTATTATGCCTAGCATCATCGCGACCGACGGAGATAGGGATGGATTACCGAATGTTTTAATGGAGGCCGCCAGTAAAAAGGTGTGCTGTATAGCTACAGATCTTCCTGGCATAGCAGAATTTATCAGACATGATGACACTGGTTGGATTGTACCATCTAAAAATTCACGGGAATTGACCCGCAGTATTATAAGCCTCTCTCAAGATCCCGCCAAGCGAGTTAGGCTGGCTGAGTCTGCTAATAAATTGTTACTACGGCATTTTTCCCATGCAGAAAATGTCCAATACATAATAGAGCTACTAAAGAGTGACTTAGACACAAATGAAGATGTGATACAAGATAGTATATGAAAGTTGCCTTTTACGCACCCTTGAAACCACCTGACTCGCCTGTACCCTCCGGCGATAGGAAAATGGCTCGCCAACTCATTGCCTGCCTTAGAAGTAAAGGGTACGACGTTAAATTAATAAGCCGCCTCAAAACCAGAGAACCGCATGGGCTTAGACATAAACAAATTATCATTAGAAATCGTAGCGACAAAATTATTGAGCGGTTGATCAATCGTTACCTCGAAGCTGATGTTTGGCGGCCTGATGTTTGGATTACTTATCATATGTTTTATAAAGCACCAGATTGGTTAGGGCCTGCAATTTCCAAAGCTCTAAAAATCCCTTACGTCATAGCCGAGGCATCTCACGCACCAAAGAGAAACAAAGGAGAATGGTCGTTTAATCAAGAACAAGTTGTGCTCGCACTCAAACACGCGGACGTAATAATTGGTTTAAACAGCAATGATGAGTGCTGTGTAAAAGAAGTAATTTCATCCAATTGCACCTACGCGTTTATAAAACCATTCGTGGGACCTGACGCACCAACCTCATGTGGAAATAACAGGGCTTTATTTAGGGAAGAAGTCTGCCAAAAATTATCTATTCCGAGAAATAAGGTTTTGCTGCTTGCTGTTGGGATGATGAGAGAAGGCGCAAAATTCGAATCATATAAAATGTTAGGAAAAGCACTTGCTAGACTTGAAACCCACAAGACCTGGAATTTGATTGTAGCTGGAGACGGAATACGCAGAAAGGAAATTGAGAAATTTTTTGGAACTGAAACTCTTTTTGTTGGAGAATTAACAGAGCATCAACTCTTTAAATACTACTGCGCGGCAGATATCTTTGTTTGGCCCGCAATTCAGGAAGCCTACGGCATGGCACTTCTAGAAGCTCAGTGGTTAGGTCTACCCGCCGTCGCAGGTAATAATGGGGGTGTGGCAGATATATTGAATGATCAAGTCACTGGGTTTTTGGCAGCACCCGGTGATTTGCCAGATTTCACGGCAAAATTGACCACTCTCATAGAAGATGTAGGCTGCCGGGAGCAAATGCGAGCTGCCGCCACACAAATTACCCGGAGTGAGCATTCTTTTGAAATGGCAGCAAAAAAAATAGACCTTCTTATAAAAAATTCCCTGAATAATTATAGAGTAAGAACATGAGCTCTAAGTTTGCTATTTTGCGTCATGGAATAACCAATTGGAACGTGGAAGGAAAAATACAGGGACGCACCGATGTTCCATTGAGTAAAGCTGGCCGTATATCGTTATCGAGCGTCTCCGTTCCAAGTCTATTTCATGATGTGGAATGGATAACAAGCCCCTTACAAAGAGCAAGAGAAACAGCAAAAATACTGGATCTCAAAAAAACACGCACAGACATTCGCCTTATAGAAATGAATTGGGGAGAATGGGAAGGAAAAAAGCTCAAAGATTTGAGAGGACAGCATGGTGTATCGATGAGGGAAAATGAAAACCGTGGTCTCGATATGCAACCACCAGGAGGTGAAACGCCGAGAGATGTTCAAGATCGCTTAAAACCGCTTCTTCAGGAAATAGGAAAAAGCAATAAAACTGTTGGTGGCGTCAGTCATAAGGGGATTATCAGGGCCCTTCTTTGTTTAGCAACGGGATGGGATATGCTTGGAAAGCCACCCGTGAAACTAGATTGGGAATGCATTCAAATTTTTTCTTTGGACGCAAGTGGTTTGCCAAGTCTTTATAAGACGAATTTACCTCTTGAAAAAAGGTAGCTGGGAGAAATGACAACGCCAAATATTTTTCTTTATGTACAAAACCTACTTGGGATAGGACACCTTCGCCGGGCCGCTGCTATCTCTCGCGCTTTGGCAGCAATTGGCCTAGACGTCAATTTTGTCTCGGGTGGGATTCCAATTCCCAATCTCAATGTTGGAAGTGCTAAGTTTCATCAACTCCCACCCGTACGATCACTTGACCGGAATTTTAAAGTACTGGTCGATGAAACTGGTCGAGAAATTGATGACAAGTGGCGACAAAATCGTTGTTCTAACTTGCTTAATCTCTTCGAGGAAACAAAACCTTCCATGATCTTAACAGAACTTTTTCCATTCGGTCGACGGCAGTTTCGTTTTGAACTGATACCACTCCTAGATCGCGCACAAGAAGCAAAATGGAAGCCCAAAATAATAGCTTCAATGCGGGATATTCTTGTTACGAAATATAGGCAAGACAGAAACATAGAAATTTCAGAAACGTTAACTAAATACTATGACAAAGTATTGGTGCATGGCGACGAGCAGATTATTACACTTGAAGAGACATTTCCTCTAAGCCACGAGATAACGCATCTGGTAGAATATACAGGTTATGTTCTGAACCCATCAATTTCAGATTCAAAAGAAACAGTTGGTTCAGGTGAGGTTGTTGTTTCCCTAGGAGGCGGCGCGGTTGGCAGTGATACATTAACAAAATTATTCAAGATTCGCAGAGAAAATTTAATGGATGACACGCCTTGGCGATTCATTGTTGGACCGCACATGCCGGAGGAAACGTTGCACCAAGTAAAGCGATCCCCAATCAAGAATACTATTGTTGAGCGAATGCGGCCTGACCTACCAAGTTTAATTAGTCGAGCTCGACTTTCCATTTCACAGGCGGGCTATAACACGGTCGCAGAAGTCCTGTCCTGTAATACACCTGCGATTTTTGTTCCATTCGAGGGCGGGGACGAGACCGAACAACGCATAAGAGCAGATCTTTTGGCAAAAAGGGGAGCTGTTGAAGTTGTTTATGAAGATGAACTAGATTCTCATACTTTAGCCAAAGCGATTACGAGGGCGTTGAAAGATCGAACGAAAAAGCCCCTTAAAATTGATTTAGACGGCGCAAAGAGAACAGCAAAATTTTTGAGTGGAATGATATGAAATCAGACAGCGAGACAAAAAACCTAATCGCTGAGTTGACCAAATGGTCGCGGAAAAACTCAATAGCGCAAATTTGGTGGCGCGACGACGATGCCAGCCGCCCTACTTCTAATTTAGATTGGATGCTAAAAACAATAGATAGTCTGGAATTCAAACCACTTTTAGCCGCGATTCCAAGTCTAAGTACACGAGAACTTGCAAAAGCCCTTGAAACCAACGGTTTACCAATTGCCGTTCATGGATTATCGCACTCAAATTATGAACCTGCAGATTCTCGCAAATCCGAATTTGGCCCAAGTAGAGACCTCCATGATATAAAAAAAGATCTCATCCAAGCAAAAGAACAGCTTTCCAATATTTTTGGTGATTCAGTTATTGACTGTTTTGTTCCCCCATGGAACCGGATTAGAGAAGACATTATTCCTAACCTTTCAGAATTAGGATTTTCAGGCTTTTCCTCTTTTGGTAAAAGATCATCGAAGGTTCATGGATCAAACTTGAGGTGGTTTAATACCCAACTAGATGTTATTGATTGGCGGAACACGCGCCAGTTTATTGGCCGAGACGCAATGATATCACAAATAACAGATAACTTAAGACGCCGGCGTACTAGAAGCGGTACTTCAGAACCTGTTGGTGTACTAACGCATCACCTTAATATGATAGAAAGCGACTGGGAGGAGTTTAGGAATATATTTACCGTTTTAAAAAAAAATAATGCGGTACGATTTGTCGACCCGTTGGAACTTTTTCATTAAGGAAAAAAATGTTTACCTGCAAATACTCACGTAAATCCATTTCAGGCGATTATATTCGGGCTGTTACAGGACTAGTTATAACTGGCGGATTACTCTTAGCCGCAACGAAAATTACTATCTTTCAATATATTTTTGCCGCTGGTGCTTTGCTTTTCTTTGGATTTCTGCTTCGAACTTTTCTCCGACAATTTTCAAGTTTTGTGGTAACCAAGCAGGACCTTAAAAGGGTTGGGCTGTTTAAGCGCTCTTTATCTTGGGATCAACTCAATAATGTGACTTTGAAATACTTCTCCACGCGTCGTGACCGAAAAGCTGGATGGTACCAACTAACACTATCAGATGGCATCGCAAAAATTACAATAGACTCTGAATTAATGGGGTTTGATACTGTCATGAAAATTTGTTCAGATGTTGTTATACAAAAACGACTTACAGTTTCGGAAACCACAAGTGAGAACTTTGCAAGTTCAGGATTTTCCTTAATGGACTCTGATCAGCCTCATGAAGAAACGATGGATCCAGTCAAAGATGAATGAGCAGACTTACATCCTTTCAGTTAATCATTTAGAAGTTGGCTTTGATTTACCGGAAGGGCGCGTTCTGGCAGTTAAGAATGCTTCTTTCAAAGTCCCAAGAGGTTCGACAGTTGCTCTAGTCGGCGAGTCCGGCTCGGGTAAATCGGTTATTAGCCAAGCAATTATGGGCCTTCTTCCGCCACAAGCCTCTATATCTAGAGGGTCTATCGAACTCACAACATCAGAAAAAACTCTAGATATAGCCAAGCTAAACAACGACTCGCCTGCAATGCGAGAAATCAGAGGGAAATTTTTATCTATCATTTTTCAGGAACCGATGACGTCACTTTCACCATTGCATACTGTTGGCGATCAAATTACAGAAGCGCTTCTGCTACATAAAAAAGTAACTACTAAGCAAGCCGAAAACCGTGTTTGTGAGATGCTAAAACTTGTTGGTTTTCCAAATGCACAGAGAGCCTTGAAAACTTATCCGTTCGAGCTTTCCGGCGGCCTAAGACAAAGGGCGATGATTGCTATGGCACTTATTTGCCGACCGTCATTATTAATTGCAGACGAACCCACTACCGCGCTGGACGTCACTATCCAAGCACAAATACTGAAACTAATGAACGACCTCCAAACCGAGCTTGAAATGGCGATACTCATGATTACTCATGATTTAGGAGTTGTTGCAAACATAGCTGACGATGTAGTCGTTATGTATCGAGGCGAAATTATGGAGAGCGGGTCGAGAAACGATATTTTTCGAAACCCGGAGCATCCCTATTTAAAGTCCCTAATGACTGCCGTTCCACGCTTTGGGATGAAAAGCCATGAACGCTTGGTACCCATTCGAGAAGTGAACTCAGAATTTGGAAAGTTAATTAAACATGATCACGTATCAAAGGAGATTAACAAACAGGCGCCACGGGAGCCTTTACTTACTATATCTGGCGTAACAAAAGCATTTAGTATTCGACGCGCGGGTTTATTCTCTAACGATCAAGATATCGTAAGAGCAGTAAACGACGTTAGCTTTAAAATTGAGAAGGGGACATGTCTCGGATTGGTGGGAGAATCAGGGTGTGGCAAAACTACCCTAAGCAAAATCATTATGAAAGCATTATCTCCAGATACGGGGCAATTAACATTCAAGGATGAAGATGGAGCTGTTGATATACTAAAGTTAAAGGGTAAAAAATTGATAAATTTTAGAAAAAAAATCCAATTTATTTTTCAAGACCCTTTTAGCTCTTTGAACCCGAGAATGACAGTCTTTGATATTATCAGCGAGCCACTATCCATACATAAGATAGGGGATCAATCCTACAGGAACGAACTAGTTAAAGAACTCATTCAAATGGTTGGCTTAGATATACGGCACTTAAGTCGTTTTCCGCATAGTTTTTCAGGTGGCCAACGTCAACGAATTGGAATTGCAAGAGCGCTAGCATTGAGGCCGCGTTTGCTTATATGCGATGAACCCGTTTCGGCTTTAGATGTATCTATTCAGGCACAAGTCCTCAATTTATTGAAAGATTTAAAAGAAAATCTAAACCTTACCTATTTGTTTATTTCTCACAACTTGGCTGTAGTAAATTATATTGCCGACAACATTGCTGTAATGTGCGCTGGTCAACTGGTTGAGTTCGCCTCAAAAGAAAACCTTTTCAAAAACCCTCAACATCCCTACACCAAGGCCTTACTGGCTGCGGTTCCAGATCCTAATATTGATAACCCGCTAAATTTTGAAGCCATCATGGATGAACGCTGTTCCATACCTGATCTATGGGAGGAACCATATACGATAGATAAAAATCATCATCCGAGCCTCGTTAATGTTGCCAATAATCATTGGGTTCGAGCTAGTAAAAGCATGTCAAATTCGAGTTTCACTCAATGAAATATCTAAATATATCTCTAATTTTTACCTTAGTTTTTTTAGTATTTTTCTATATCAAAAATAATGCTTTTGCTTATTCAGAAGCGCCAAGCTTGGCAAAAAAGGTAGCCGCTGGAAAATTACCTCCTGTGGAAGAACGCCTTCCATTCAATCCCAGAAAGTTAAACTTCAAAAATTTAGGTTTGAAAATAGGGAAATATGGCGGCTCCATTCGGATGCTAATGGCTAGAGCAAAAGACGCGCGGCAAATGTCTGTTTATGGCTATTCTCGGCTTGTTGGATACCATCCAAAAACATTCGAACTTGAGGCAGATATATTAGAAAGTTTCGAAGTAAAGGAAGGTAGAAGGTTTACTTTTGAACTGAGACGAGGACACAAGTGGTCGGATGGTCAACCCCTTACCTCAGAGGATTTTAGATATTGGTGGGAGGATGTCGCTAATAATAAAGAGCTATCCCCAGTTGGTCCCCCAAAAATAATGACGATAAATGGTGAACTGCCTATTTTTGAAGTTATTAACAGATATAAATTTCGTTATACATGGAAACGGCCAAATCCGGATTTTTTACCCCGTTTAGCTAGCGCAAGCCCACTCTACATATACCGACCAGCCCATTACATGCGCCAGTTTCATGAAAAATATACCGACCGAAATATTTTAAAAAAAACCGTAAAGAAATCCAAACAAAGAAACTGGGCGGCTCTCCATAATAAGATGGATAACCTGTATCGAAACGACAACGTTGACTTACCAGTTCTGCAACCCTGGGTATCCATCAGCAAACCTTCTGCTAGCAGACTTATATTCAAGCGCAATCCCTTCTTTCATAGAGTTGATCCAGAAGGGAAACAGTTACCTTACGCTGACTCATTCATTTTCACGATAGCCAATAATAAACTTATCCCGGCAAAGACAGGAACAGGCGAGGTCGATCTTCAAGCAAGATATCTTCGTTTTGACGACTATACATTTTTAAAAAAGGGGGAAGAGCGTTCACCATATTCTACTAGGCTCTGGAAAACTGCTAAGGGTGCACATCTTGCTTTGTTCCCAAACCTGAATGTAAATAATCCTATTTTGAGAAAACTGATTCGGGACGTTCGGTTTCGGCGAGCTCTCTCACTGGGCGTTCACAGACACGAGATAAACCAAGTCATTTATTACGGCCTCGCGATTGGCGGCAATAATTCTGTGCTACCAGAGTCACCGTTGTACCGGCCAACATACCGAAATAAATGGGCAAACTTTGATTTACAAAAGGCCAATCAACTTTTAGATGAAATAGGTCTTGTACAGCGGGACAGATCCGGGATCCGCCTCATGCCCGATGGATCCCCGCTACACTTAATTATTGAAACAGCAGGTGAAAGCACAGAGCAAACCGATGTTTTAGAGCTCGTGAGAGACAGTTGGTTAAAAATTGGTATAAAGATATTTTCGAAGCCCTCTCAACGAAATGTCTTTAGGAATCGTATTTTTTCTGGTGAAACAGCAATGTCTATTTGGTCAGGTGTTGAAAATGGACTTATAACTGCTAACAGCTCACCGGCCGAATTTGTACCCACCTCTCAACAATCACTTCAATGGCCTAAATGGGGGCAATATCATGAGACTAATGGAAAAGCAGGAGAAAAACCAACAGGAGAGCATGTAATCCACCTTTTAGAACTATATCAACGATGGAAAAATACAGCGGCCCAAAAAGAAAAGTCAAAAATATGGCAGAAAATCTTAGAAATTCATTCGGACCAGGTTTACTCTATAGGTCTAGTAGCAGCCGTACTACAACCTGTGGTGGTTTCAAGCCAACTAAAAAATGTTCCGCTTTCAGCTATCTATAATTGGAACCCGGGGGCACACTTTGGCATCTATAAGCCAGACACTTTTTGGTTCGCCACCGTTGATGGCGACCAGAAATAGAGGCGACATGTTATGTTTTCTTACCTAATACAGAGAGTATTATTAATGATACCAACACTGGTCGCGATCAGTGTGATAACCTTTGTGATTATTCAACTTCCGCCTGGTGATTATTTATCCACCTATATTGCCGAATTACAGAGCCAAGGTGAAAACGTAGATATAGAAAAAGTAGAGGCCCTAAGAGCGCAATATGGTTTAGACCGTCCTATTATCGAACAATACGGTCTTTGGGTGCTGGGCATGCTTCAGGGCGATTTTGGGTTTTCCTTTGAATACCAACTTCCCGTTTCAGAAGTCGTTGGAGATCGTTTGTTCCTTACTCTCGTTTTAAATTTTGCAACCATAATTTTTATTTGGATCATAGCATTTCCAATTGGGATTTATTCAGCTACCCACCAATACAGCTGGGGTGATTATGGCTTAACCTTCATTGGTTTCATTGGCCTTGCCACACCTAACTTTCTTTTAGCGTTAGTACTCCTTTATCTGGCAAACGTGTGGTTTGGCACATCAATTGGAGGACTTATGGACCCGGAGTACATTGGGCAACCATGGAGTACCAACAAAATTATATCCGTTATTGAACATCTATGGGTTCCGGTTGTTGTTATTGGAACATCAGGCACTGCTGGAATGATTCGTCGACTTAGAGCTAATATGCTAGACGAGCTCCAAAAGCAGTATTTTATTACAGCTAAAGCCAAGGGCTTGCATCCGTTGCGAGCGTTACTCAAATATCCTCTCAGAGCATCATTAAATCCGTTCATAGCAGATATCGGCAATATGCTGCCTCAAATTGTTTCTGGTTCAGCAATAGTTTCAATGGTGCTATCTCTTCCAACAACAGGTCCTATGTTAATTTCGGCATTACAGAGCCAAGATATGTACTTGGCTGGATCATTCTTAATATTTTTAGCACTGCTAACTGTAGTTGGAATGTTTCTATCAGACATAGCCTTGGCATATCTAGATCCTAGAATACGCCTGGGCGGAAGTGCTGAAAAATGACTACTAAACATTTCGTAAATAAGGCCCCGTTCGATCCTAATGCCACAGAGAAGCTAACTCCTGAGCAAGAACGCTATTATATGGCGACTCAATGGCAACTTATGTGGTGGAAACTTAAGAGGCACAGGTTAGCCATGATATCGGGAGCTGTTTTGGCCTTGATGTATTTTTCGGTAATTATAAGTGAGTTCCTTGCGCCTTATGCACTAACCACCAGAAACACAGACTTTATCTATGCCCCTCCCCAAACCATAAACTTTTTCCATAATGGGGAATTCCAGGGGCCTTTTGTATACGGACTAAAATATCAACTAAATATGACAAACCTTAAACGCGAGTATCAAGAGGATAAGCAATCGATCCAAAAAATTCGGTTTTTTTGCAAAAGCGACCCATACAAGTTTTGGGGTCATGTAGCTGCAAGCACTCATCTTTTCTGTCCTAGTGCAACTGGAACACTTTTCCTTCTCGGGACTGATAGATTAGGCCGAGATGTTTTATCGCGAATAATTTATGGTACAAGAATCTCACTAACCGTTGGTTTATTAGGTATAATTTTTAGTTTTATTATTGGGATCACTATTGGAGGTCTAGCAGGATATTTTGGTGGCTGGGTGGACAACTTATCTCAACGAGCCATAGAAATAATCCGGTCATTTCCGGAACTGCCACTTTGGATGGCGTTATCGGCTTCACTTCCGGTAACTTGGAGCCCCATCCTGATTTATTTCGGCATCACCATAATTTTAGGGATGCTGGACTGGACAGGTCTAGCACGAGCAGTTAGATCGAAGTTACTTTCACTTAGAGAGGAAGATTTTGCTCTGGCTGCCCAATTAATGGGGGCAAAGCCTCAGCGGATTATAGCCCGCCACCTACTGCCAAGCTTCACAAGCCATCTCATCGCCTCTGCTACTTTGTCCATACCATCGATGATACTCGGAGAAACTGCTTTAAGTTTTTTAGGTCTGGGGCTGAGACCACCCATAACTTCATGGGGTGTTCTACTTACCGAGGCTCAAAACATGAATGCCGTCGAGCTCTATCCTTGGATTATGACGCCTGTAATCCCAGTAATTATTGTGGTTCTGGCGTTCAACTTTTTTGGTGATGGACTAAGGGATGCTGCTGATCCATATCGTTAATCCTTGGATTCAGCCATCATAAATACCTGCTGCGCGCGCTTTCATCGTAAGCAGGGACAAGACTCTATTCATGGTCGGTGAGCGTACCCCTGCTTTTTTGGCAAATAAACATACAACCTTCAAAATTGCATCTATTTCCATTGGCCTCTTACCATCCCAATCTTGGAGCATTGAAGACCGGTGTTCGGATCTATAATCAGGCTTTAACAATCTGTCCCAATCCAATTCCAACTTTATTCCATGTGCATCCGCCACTTGAGCTGCTTCTAATATCATTTCTTTTGTGATTTCTGTAATTTCGTCATCGTAAGCAAGCTCCATTTCATTTACACCTGTCAAAACTGCGAGGGGTGATCTGGATAAATTCACAATCAACTTATTCCATACTGCCTGTTCAAAATTTTCAACGACAGGGGCTTGTAGACCAGCGTCAAACATACATTTAGAAATAGCCTCTAGACTACAATTTCCTGAAAACTTGGGCAGTCCAAGAGTAAAAACACCCTGACTATTTCTCTTCGATATTATAACCCCTGGTGCATCAACAAAGGCCGGGCAGTCAACGACACAACCGACTATCCTTTGTGAAGCAACCTCGCGATGCAATATGCCACTTGGATCCAATATATCTTTGGCTATTCTGTTTTCCCTAGAGCTATCCAGTCCATACCACCAAGGGATGCCATTCATAGCAAATACTACTTTTGTCTCAATACCTAGGAGCGGCCTGATTTTTTTTCCCACATCGAATAAGCCAGGCGCTTTTACTGTCACGAAAACGAGGTCAACAGTTCCAATTTCTTGGCTATCATTTGTCGCAAACGGGAATGCTTGAACAAATTGGTCTCCGTGGTGCAATTTTATCCCTTTTTCTTTGTAAGCCTCTAAATTGGATCCCCTGGCAATAAGAGAAACCTCGTTATTTGCCTTAGATAGATAGGCTGCTAAGAAGCCGCCTATTGCACCAGCGCCAAAAATGCAAACTTTCATTTAATTTTCCCTGTTTTTAAAACACAAAAAGAATTTGCAACATTACGAATAAATTTGAAAAAGTCATATTTTTCTAAACCACGAACAACGAAATTTGTAGTCTGTAAATCTATCGTGTTTAATATTGACTGCTTAAAAGGTAATAAAGAAATAACTTCTTTGACTAGTTTTTTTTAAGGGTTCATAAATAAGCTAGGAACGACAGTTCAGGGTGGTGAGATTAGCTGAAAAATAAAAAAGGGGGAGAAAATGTCAAACCAAGATCCAAAGGATCCTAATAAAGGGCGCAGAAGATCTTCTGATTGGTATGGAAAAGCCGACAAAGATGGCTTTGGGCATCGCTCCTGGATGAAAAATAGGGGACTACCTGCTGATCAATTCGATGGTCGTCCGATTATTGGAATTTGCAATACTTGGTCTGAGTTCAATCCATGCAACGCTCACTTCCGCGATATAGCAGAACGTGTAAAGAGAGGGGTTTATGAAGCTGGAGGTGTCCCTATGGAGTTTCCTGTCTTTTCTAATTCTGAAAGCCAACTAAGACCAACAGCAATGCTATACAGAAATCTGGCGTCAATGGATGTGGAAGAGTCGATCCGTGGTTTACCGATGGATGGCGTAGTGCTCCTGGTTGGATGCGATAAAACAACTCCCGCCTTAATGATGGGCGCAGCTTCCTGCGATTTACCAACGCTTGTTGTGTCTGGAGGACCAATGTTGAATGGTCGATATAAAGGACAATTAATGGGATCTGGCACACACACCTGGAAATTTTCAGAAATGGTAAAAGCCGGCGAAATGACACTAGAGGAGTTTATGTCGGCCGAGCAGGATAACTCCAGATCGGCTGGACACTGTATGACAATGGGGACTGCCTCAACTATGGCCAGTTTTGCAGAATCAATTGGCATTGCTTTACATACTAACGCTGCCATACCTGCTGTGGACTCCAGACGATATGTCTTGGCACAGCTGGCGGGTCGTCGGATCGTAGAAATGGTTAGACAAGATATAAAAATGTCAGATTTATTGAAAAAAGAAAATTTCGAAAATGCGATAATGGTAAATGGCGCCATAGGAGGTTCAACAAATGCGGTAGTTCATATGCTGGCGATTGCAGGGCGTATGGGAATTAACATAACACTAGATGATTGGGATCGGTTAGGACGAGACATCCCTTGTTTGGTAAATTTGATGCCATCTGGCGAATACCTAATGGAAGATTTCTTCTATGCTGGAGGGTTACCTGCAGTGATCAAAGAGCTTCAGCAGTGGATTAATAAAGATGCGATGACCGCTAATGGCAATACGATCTGGGAAAATTGTCAGGACGCCGAATGCTATAGTCGCGATGTAATTTATTCCGTGAACAAACCCTTTAAACCAAACGGGGGGATTGCCGTGTTGAAGGGAAATTTAGCCCCAGATGGAGCCATTATCAAACCATCGGCAGCTTCACCAAATTTAATGGTACACAGAGGACGAGCTGTAGTATTTGAGAGCATTGAAGAATACCACAGTAGGATAGACGATCCGGAACTTGATATCGATGAGACCTGTATAATGGTGCTAAAATATTGCGGCCCCAAGGGATACCCTGGTATGGCAGAGGTTGGTAACATGGGTCTACCTTCAAAAGTACTAAAAAAGGGTATAACTGATATGGTTCGTATCTCTGATGCAAGAATGAGTGGCACCGCATACGGCACAGTTGTTCTGCATACTGCCCCCGAAGCAGCAGCGGGGGGGCCCCTTGCCTTCGTTGAAAACGGAGATTTTATCGAATTAGATGTTCCAAACCGAAAACTAAACCTGGAAATTAGCGATGAAGAGTTGGCAAAACGGAAAGCTGGCTGGAACGGGTTTTCATCTCCCTACGAACGGGGTTACACAAAGATTTATGTTGACCATGTAAATCAAGCTAATCAGGGTGCTGACTTAGACTTCCTTGTTGGGAAAAGCGGAACTCCCATTTTAAGAGAATCTCACTAATGACTAAATTTTGATAGTGATGAACACTTTCATTCCGCACCATATCAGGTAGGAAGTTGATTACTTATTGAAACGATAGGGTAAACGTTTTATCAACCGAGTTCGAAAGATTTAAAAAACCTTAGGCGCTAACACATTGGAAGTTGTACGAACAATTGCTGAATTAAGACAGCACACATCACGCTGGCGTATTGCGGGGCAAACGATTGGCCTAATTCCAACAATGGGAGCCTTGCATAAAGGGCATCTATCTTTAATCAAACTTGCACAAGGAAAGTGTGACCGCGTAATTGCGACTATATTTGTAAATCCGAGACAATTTCTGCCAAATGAAGACTTCGACGAATATCCCAGAAATGAAGAAAGCGATATTCAAAAACTGATCGAAATGGGTGTTGATCTTCTATTTGCACCAAAAGTATCCGAGATGTATCGACCAGACGCATCCACCACAGTCGTCATTTCAAAACTAACTGACTGCCTTTGCGCCACTTCTAGGCCAGGCTTTTTTGATGGAGTTGGGACCGTTGTCACGAAATTACTGATACAAGCGTTACCAGATCTAGCCATATTTGGTGAAAAGGATTATCAACAACTCCTCGTTATAAAGAGACTAACTCGCGATCTTGATATTCCTGTGGAGATCATCGGTGCACCCACGATTAGAGAAGCAGACGGGTTGGCTGTTTCTTCTAGAAATGTGTATCTTTCGCAAACGAACCGCGAAACCGCATCTAAAGTTTTTGAAATTTTGAAAAAAACCGCAACAGCTATCGCTCTAAGGAATGACGTATTGGCCGCCTGCAAAGAAGCCCGCAAAGAATTAATACTCGCTGGTTTATCCGAGATAGATTACTTCGAGGCACGACATTCCGAAACCTTAGAATTGATACAAAACTTCGAAAACAACGGCCGTTTGTTTGCAGCAGTTTGGCTAGGGTCAACTCGCCTCATAGATAATCTCGAGATAAAAGAATATACCGATTAACCTCTATTTTCTCTATTATCTATTAAGTCTTGTACGACAGCGGGCTCTGCTAACGTTGACGTATCCCCTAATGATCCAAAATCATTTTCGGCAACTTTCCTCAGTATTCTTCGCATTATCTTTCCCGAGCGGGTTTTTGGCAGACCCGGCGCCCATTGAATTAGATCTGGGCTGGCGATCGGCCCTATTTCTTTTCGCACCCATTGAATTAACTCGTTCCGAAGCTCTTCGTCGGGTTCCACTCCAACATTCAGCGTTACATAAGCGTATATACCTTGCCCCTTTATCTCATGAGGGTACCCTACTACTGCAGCTTCAGCGACCAATGAATGAGCAACGAGCGCGGATTCTACTTCAGCCGTTCCCATTCTATGACCTGAAACATTTATAACGTCATCTACGCGTCCAGTTATCCAATAATAACCATCTTCATCCCGCCGACACCCGTCACCAGTAAAGTAACGGCCGGGGAAAGTAGCAAAATATGTCTGGAAAAATCGATCATGATCACCATAAACAGTGCGCATCTGCCCCGGCCAACTTTCCGCTAAGCAAAGATTTCCTGTAGAAGCACCATCTAGTAGTTTTCCGTCCGCATCAACGATTATTGGTTTTATTCCAAAAAATGGCCTCGTGGCTGACCCTGGCTTTAGATCCGTTGCCCCAGGAAGGGGAGTTATAAGGATACCGCCTGTTTCGGTTTGCCACCAAGTGTCGACAATTGGACATCTGCCGTCCCCCACCACGTTGTAATACCAAAGCCAAGCCTCAGGGTTTATTGGCTCCCCAACAGACCCAAGAAGCCTAAGGGATTTGCGACTTGTGGCTTTTACAGGACCCTCACCCTCTCTCATCAATGCTCTTAAAGCAGTGGGTGCTGTATAAAAAATAGATACATTATGCTTATCGCATACATCCCAAAAACGGCTTGAGTTTGGATAATTTGGAACACCCTCAAACATCAAAGTTGTCGCACCATTTGCTAGTGGCCCATACAGAATGTATGAATGACCGGTCACCCATCCTACATCAGCTGTACACCAATAGACTTCACCATCTTTATAATCGAAAACATACTCATGGGTCATTGAAGCGTAAACTATATAACCCCCCGAGGTATGCATTACACCCTTGGGTTTCCCTGTTGAACCCGACGTGTATAAGATGAAGAGAGGATCCTCAGCGTTCATTTCTTCTGGCTGACATTCCTCTGACTGCGCTGAAGTGATGTCATGATACCAATAGTCCCTACCTTCGACCCAATCTATCTTTCCGCCAGTTCTTTTCACTACTACAACAGTTTTACACATCGGGCATGAGTTCAATGCTGCATCTGTGTTGGCTTTTAATGGAATTGGTTTGCCGCCACGAATGCCCTCATCTGCTGTTATAATTAAACTACTATCGCAATCTTGGATACGTCCAGCCAAGGCATCCGGTGAAAATCCACCAAAAACTACTGAATGAATAGCCCCTACCCGAGCACACGCTAGCATGGCTACGGCCGCTTCTGGGATCATGGGCATATAAATCGTTACGCGATCACCCTTTTTCACACCTAACTCTTTGAGCGCATTGGCGAATTTGCACACCTCAGAATGCAGTTCTTTGAAACTTATTCTTTTATCTTCTTTGGGATCATCTCCCTCCCAAATTATCGCTGTTTGATCACCCCTCTTTTCAAGATGCCTGTCTAAGCAATTTGAAGAGACATTTAGGGTGCCGTCGTAGAACCACTTGATGTGGAGATCTTTTTCAGAATAAGAGACATCTTTGATACGGGTATAAGGCTTTATCCAATCGATCCGTTGTCCATGCTCGGCCCAGAAATTTTGCGGATCGTTTATTGAGCGTTCATATTCCTGAAGATACTTTTCGTTGTCGATTAATGCCGTTCTCTTGACTTCATCGGTTACCTTTATCAGGCTTTGTTCGGTCATAAAAGTTCTCCCAAAATATACCTATTTTAAATTATAGGACTTGTCTCTGCTGTCATTTGATTTAATATCGTCACAACGATTAGTTCAAGCTACTCATTGGCCTTAACGACAAAAATTTGGTTATAACATCACTCTGCTAACATTGAATTCCATTATAAATTTGACTATAAATCGTGACAGCGTTTTTTGCTGTCAAACTGTCAGCAATTTTTGATCCAAAACTAGGGGAAAAATATGACAAGCTCAAACCGGCCGCTTTCACCGCACCTTCAAGTCTATCGGCCCCAACTGACATCAATTCTCTCCATAACACATCGAGCAACCGGTATAGCGCTATCATTTGGCATAATTTTATTAATAGCATGGATACTAGCAACAGCAGCTGGGGAGAACTATTTTAACACGGTGAATTCCATTATAACGAGCTGGTTTGGAAAACTAGTTTTAGTAGGCTTTACATGGGCTTTGTTTTACCATCTTTGCAATGGTGTTCGTCATTTATTTTGGGACGCAGGATTTGGTTTTGAATTGAGCACCGTTTATAAATCTGGATATGCAACAGTTGGAAGTTCAGTTTTATTAACTGCAGCTGCTTGGATAATAGGCATTTCTATCTGACTAGAGGTCAAAATTTATGACAGATAACACCATGAAAACTCACTTAGCAAGAGTTCGAGGACTTGGATCAGCCAAAGAAGGGTCGCACCACTGGTGGATGCAGAGGTTGACGGCAATTGCCCTTATACCACTCACTGTTTGGTTTGCTATTTCTATCATTGGTATAGTTGGCGCTGATCACGCAGCAGTTGTTAACTGGTTTTCGTCACCGGTGATAAGTATTTTCATGATTTTATTCGTATCAACCATGGTCTATCACTCCACTTTGGGTGTTCAAGTCGTGATAGAAGACTATATACATAAAGAGAGGTGGAAGTTTGGGCTTTTGATTGCCTTGAAATTTCTTGGAATAACTTTGGGGGTAGTTGCAGTCTTCTCGATTTTGAAGCTCGCTTTGTAAAAGGTAAATTAATATGAAATCCTACGAAATTATTGATCATACGTATGACGTGGTTGTTGTTGGGGCTGGCGGAGCCGGCCTTAGAGCAACCCTTGGAATGACGACAGAAGGACTAAAGACAGCTTGCATCACTAAAGTTTTTCCAACCCGTAGTCATACAGTTGCGGCGCAAGGCGGGGTAGGGGCAGCCCTGGATAATATGGGCGAAGGCGACAATTGGCAGTTCCATATGTACGACACAGTTAAGGGTTCGGACTGGCTGGGGGATCAAGATGCGATCGAATATATGTGTAGAAATGCAATCCCCGCTGTAATTGAACTAGAGCATTATGGTGTTCCATTTTCTCGAACTGAGGAAGGAAAAATATATCAGCGCCCGTTTGGGGGGCACACATTAGATAATGGTAAGCGAATGGCAAAACGGGCTTGCGCAGCAGCAGATAGAACGGGCCATGCAATTTTACATACGTTGTACCAACAATGCCTTGCTAACAACGCAGAATTTTTCATCGAATACTTTGCACTTGACCTCATTATGGATGACGAAGGGAATTGTCGAGGTGTCATGGCTATGGACCTCGCAACAGGCACAATCCACAGATTTAGAGCGCACCAGACGGTTCTGGCAACTGGCGGCTACGGCAGGGCATATTTTTCCTGTACGTCGGCACATACTTGTACCGGCGACGGAAACGGCATGGTCCTACGCGCTGGCCTGCCTCTACAAGATATGGAGTTTGTACAATTCCACCCCACTGGTGTTTATGGAGCAGGCTGTCTGATAACGGAGGGTGCTAGAGGTGAAGGTGGATACCTAACGAACTCAGAGGGCGAGCGTTTTATGGAACGTTACGCACCAACTGCCAAGGACTTGGCTTCCAGAGATGTCGTCAGTCGCTCAATGACGATAGAGATTAACGAAGGCAGAGGAGTTGGACCCAAGAGCGATCACATCAATCTGCATTTAGAACACATTGACCCAGACGTACTAGCACTGAGATTACCTGGTATTTCTGAAACAGCAAAAGTCTTTGCTGGCGTCGACGTTACAAGGGAACCAATCCCAATCATGCCTACTGTCCACTATAATATGGGCGGCATTCCAACAAACTATCACGGCGAAGTGCTTGCACCTACAGCGGATGACCCAGATCGCGTTTGCCCCGGTTTGATGGCAATTGGCGAAGCTGCTTGCGTGTCCGTTCATGGAGCAAACCGCTTGGGCACGAATAGTTTGCTTGATATCGTGGTATTCGGACGCGCTGCTGCCTACAGAGCGGCCGAGACAGTCACACCAGGTGCTGCTCACAAACCGCTTTCAAGTAGTTCTGGGGACTTTGCGCTTGAACGCTTAGACAAGATAAGAAATGCTTCAGGTTCTAAGAAAGCCTCAGAGATAAGACACGAAATGCAACTATCAATGCAACGACACGCGGCGGTCTTTCGCGATACAGAAACACTGGATGCCGGCGTTAAAAACATAATGGAAATAGCTGGAACAATGCCAGATATCTCCGTCAGCGATCGTTCATTAATTTGGAACTCAGACCTCGTTGAAGCGCTGGAACTAGACAACTTAATGGGGCAAGCAATCGTTACGCTAACGTCAGCAGATCTCCGAAAAGAAAGTCGAGGAGCCCACGCCCACGAAGATTTCCCCGACAGAGATGATGAAAACTGGATGAAACACACCTGCATGTGGCTGGATGATAAAAATAAATATAGTGTTATCTATAGGGACGTTCATCAAAGCCCACTATCGAATGAGATTGAGCCTATACCACCAGCCGCCCGTGTATACTAATACTTAACGTTTTTAAATTGACTATAAAGGAATGACCAAAAGAAATGGCTGAATTTTCTCTTCCAGCAAATTCTAGAGTTCAAACGGGTGTTACTTATAGTGCACCAAAAGATTCTGGGAGCACCCGTTCGTTCAAGGTATACAGGTATGACCCTGATACGGAAGAAAACCCGCGAATTGACACCTACGAGATTGACCTGGACGATTGTGGACCAATGGTGCTCGATGCCCTTATCAAAATTAAAAATGAGACGGATACCACGTTGACCTTCCGTCGGTCGTGCCGGGAAGGTATATGCGGTTCTTGTGCGATGAACATTGACGGTACAAACACACTGGCATGTCTTAAACCTATAGATGAAGTTAGCGGAGATGTAAAAATCTACCCCTTGCCTCACATGGAAGTAATAAAAGATTTGGTTCCAGATCTTTCAACAGCCTATGCACAGTTGGAATCGATAGAGCCTTGGCTCAAAACGAAAACACCTCCTCCACCTGATACCGAGCGCAGGCAATCCGTGGAAGAAAGAGCTAAGTTAGACGGGATGTGGGAATGCGTGCTTTGTTTCAGTTGTTCAACTTCGTGTCCCAGTTATTGGTGGAATGGGGACAGATATCTCGGGCCAGCAATACTCCTTCAAGCTTATCGTTGGATAGCTGATTCTCGAGACGAGTACACAGGAGAACGCTTAGATAACTTAGAAGATCCATTTAGACTATATCGTTGTCATACCATTATGAATTGTACAAAAACCTGCCCTAAGGGCTTAAACCCGGCAAAAGCTATAGCCGAGATAAAAAAAATGATGGTTGTACGACAATAGTGTAACCCGGGCGTCGAACTGAAGATTTTCCCTCTTTCGTTATATCAAGTTATTATTGTACATTCTGCAAGCGTCTATTAACGGTTGCAGCGTTAAAACTTGATCATCAAAGTAGGGATATATCTAATATGGCTGATACCAATGAAATGACAGGCGGAGAAGCGATCGCCCGACTCTTAAGAGCGCAGGGTATCGGCCCGATGTTTGGAATGGGCGGCTTTCAACTACTTCCATTTTACGACGCGGCGCGGCGCCTAGGGTTAACACACTCGCTAATTAATGACGAAAGAAGCGGCGTTTTCGCGGCAGATGCTTATGCAAAAATTACCCAACGTGTCGGTGTTGTGGACGCTACTCTTGGCCCAGGTGCAACTAACTTGGTTACAGGACTTGTGGAAGCATTAAACTCCGGCACTCCTTTGGTAGCAGTTGTGGGAAATAGCCACAGGCTGCATTCCTGGAAAAATATGACGCAAGAAAGTCGCCAAATCGAGATATTGAGACCAGCTGTTAAGGAATTGATAAGAGTTGAAATGATAGAACGGCTTCCAGAGCTTGTTCGTCGAGCATTCCAGGTTGCAACGTCCGGCAGGCCTGGGCCTGTGGTCCTAGATATTCCCGAGGACATATGCCACGCGACTTTTCCTTTCAATCCAGACGAACTCGACACTGTTCAAAATTTCCAAGCCGCGCCGGCGATGCGAATACGGCCATCTCAAGGGTCAATATTAAAAGCAAAAGAATTACTCGAAAAATCACAAGCACCATTAATTTTAGCTGGTGGCGGTGTACATATCAGCGGCGCTGCGAATACACTTGAGAACTTTTCTAAGAAATATGGAATTCCAGTAGCTCATACTATGACAGGCAAGGGTGCAATAGCCTGCACGAGCAGCCTCAATGCGGGACTATTTGGACGGTATGACCGCATTGCCAATGATGTCATAGAAAACAGTGACTGCCTTTTAGTGATTGGATGCAAGCTGGGCGAGATCGCTACAAAACGATTTTCGTTGCCGCCTAATAATATTCCACTGATTCATATTGAATTATTGGCTGAAGAGATTGGCCGCACCCTCCAACCCGACGTCAGCCTTTGGGGAGATGCAAAGGCAACAATAGAAGAGTTAGATATGGCTATGAGTAATGATGCAGAACGCCTATTAGATTTACGACTTAATTATTGCTCAATGGTTCAAACAAAAATGGATGAGTGGCGGAAATCAGTAGCACCAAGATTAACTTCTAATGAAGTGCCTATAAACATGGCGAGGCTACTGAATGAACTAAACTCTGTTCTTCCTAAAGATGCAATTCTTGTTGCCGATGGTGGTTTTGCAGCCCATTGGGGAGGTTTGTTATTTGATACAAAACAGGCAGGCCGAGGCTTCCTCCCAGATAGAGGCTTTGCTTCCATAGGTTATGGACTTCCTGGCGCAATGGGAGCCAGTTTAGCCAATGCAGGCCCTGTTGTTTCTATTACTGGTGACGGCGGGTTCAATATGACCTTGGGAGAATTGGAGACCGCCAAAAGGATGAAGTTAGCCTTTACGATTATTGTCGTAAATAACGCTGCTTCAGGCTATGTGAAAGCACTGCAGCATCTTATGTATGGCGAAGGTGCGTATCAGTCTAGCGATTTGGCCGAAACAAATTATGCAAGCACCGCTGAAGCATTAGGGTGCGAAGGCATACGGGTTGAGGATCCAAACAAGATACGGGACGCAATTTCTAAGGGACTGCGTAACACCAATTGCCCAACTGTTATCGACCTGGTAGTTACCCGTGACCCAGCAAAAATGCTTCCGGGAGTAGACAATCGTGCGGCAACAATCAAAAAGGGTGACCGCGTTGCCTAAACCTCCAACAAACTAAATTTTTTAGTTTCTGCATAAAACCGGCATTCGTTTCCAAAGTGCCTAAATATTTTCTTATTAAAAGAACTTATTGGCCTTGGCCACTCCGCATGCCACTGGACACCAAGTGCAAATTGATCTGCATTTTTCAAGCTAACAGCCTCTATTATACCATCTGGCGCAACTGCCTCTATTGTTAAGTCTTCCCCCAACTGGTCGATACCTTGTGCATGAAGTGAGTTCACATTCACCTCTTCTTCTCCTGTAATTTTGTTCAGTAAACCACCTTTGGTTATACGTATGTTGTGTGCTGGCCGGTACCTTTTTGCATGATCGTCCACATCCCGTCTCATTCTGTGATCGAACTTATCTTCGAGATCAAAAATGCGCTGGTGTAATGAACCACCACAAGCAACGTTTAACTCTTGGATGCCAAGACAAAGACCAAGAATAGGGATTTTCTTCTGCAAACATCTTCTGATCAGCGGTATCATCGTCTTATCGCGCGCCACATCATGCTTAGTTCCCTCGACACTCGGCGTTCCACTATACTCAACTGGTCTCACATTACTTGGGCTACCAGTCAAAAGTAAGCCGTCTATATAATCTGAGTGGTCTATTTCAGGTCCCATATCCTGTGTTGCTGGGATAATAACAGGGGTACCGCATGTGGGGTCTAGGATCGCCAAGATATATTTCTCGCTCACTCGGTTGAAAGGATGAATAGCTTCCTCGCTTCGACAAGCAGATATTCCAATTAACGGGCGTCGTTTTGCATCTTCCATACTCTTCTAGCCTAAATAAACCTGTTGCATTTTTATTTTCGGTGCTTGGCATTACATTTTAGAAGTGCCATATGATCACTATGGATGACTTTACGCAAACCTTGATACATTACAAGATAGCAATCGTTCTTTTGGTATTGATAATTATTTTTGCCTTCGAAAAGATTAAACCCAGCGTTCAAAGCAAAGCTCAAAGGTTTCGGATTAGAAATAATTTAGGACTGTGGTTTATTAATTCTGTTCTCTCGTTATTAATTATTTTACCCCTTGCCCACCTAGGAAGTCAAAATGCCCTCGGCTGGTGACCTCAAAATTTTCCTTTTGAAGCAGAGCTTGTTATTAACTTACTGCTACTAGATTTTCTAATTTACTGGTGGCACAGAGCCAACCATGAGATTAAATTTTTATGGAAGTTTCATGAAGTTCATCATTTAGATCGATTTTTAGATCTTACAACGTCAATTCGTTTTCATTTTGGGGAAGTTTTATTATCAAGTGGTTTTAGGCTCATCGCCATTATCTTATTCGATATTTCGTTTTCTTCAATAGTGATCTTTGAAATGTTGGTTTTGATTTCGTCGGGTTTTCATCATTCTAACATTAAAATTTCTGAAAAATGGGATGACTGGATCTCTACTCTTATCGTTACACCTTCCATCCATGGAACGCACCATCACGCCATTCAAAAAGATACAGACTCTAATTATTCAACTATACTGAGCTGTTGGGATGTGATTTTTAGGTCTAGAAACCGCAAACGACGAACGGCCAATTCGGCTATTGGGGTTGAGAATAAAAGCGATGCCGGCGTATTTGGGCTTCTTATCCGACCTTTTATAAAAGCAAAGTAAGTTATTTATCTTTATTTTTTTTCAAAAAGAAACGGGTCTACAATAAAAAGGTCGTCTTTTAACTCTAACTCTCGCTCTACGTCCAAAAGGGATATTTTTACTGATGTACCTGTAGCGTCTTTTAAAAACCATTGTTTCAACTGCAACGGTTTATCAGAAAAAAGCAGCTTAAAGGAGCCGGAACTTTCATCCTCTGAAT
>CACHDV010000003.1 GCA_902578675.1 uncultured Alphaproteobacteria bacterium | reverse complement strand
CGCTTTTATCACATAATGAAAGCGCAGAACCTGATGCGCCAGCTCTTGCTGTTCTTCCGATCCTGTGGACATAGTCCTCAGGTACCACTGGCAGCTCATAATTTATCACGTGTGTCACGTCATCGACGTCTATTCCGCGGGATGCTATATCCGTTGCGACTAACACGGTAACTTTTCCGGATTTAAATAACTCTAGGGCCTTCTGTCTAGCGGACTGTGACTTATCTCCATGTAGAGACTCGCTTTTTATTCCAGACTTAGTAAGTTGTTCTGCAAGTTTTCCTGCTTTGTGCTTAGTCCTTGTGAATACAATGACTCGATCAAACGTCGCCTCTTGAAGAAGTTTTAAAAGGCAACTCCTTTTTTTCTCTCGATCTATGAATATAACTTTTTGTTTAACCGTTTTGACAGGGGTAGCAGTTGGCGCAACAGATACTTCTCTGGGGTTATGCAGAATTTTATTAGCTAAACGGATTACTCCCGGCGGCATTGTGGCTGAAAATAAAAGTGTTTGCCTTTCAGTAGGCAGTAAAGATGTAATTTTCTGGACGTCATGTATGAATCCCATATCTAACATTCTGTCGGCTTCATCGAGGACAAAATAACTTACAAAATCAAGTCGTATGTGTTTTTGATTAAAGAGATCCAATAGACGTCCCGGGGTCGCAACCAAAATATCTACGCCGCGTCTCATGGCCGTGACTTGCGCATTTTGCCCTACCCCTCCAAAAACAACAGTGTGTCTTAGGGGAATATCTCGTCCGTACACCTTTAATGCGTCACCTATTTGCACTGCTAGTTCGCGTGTAGGTGCAAGTATAAGAGCACGGGTAGATTTCGCCACGGGCCTCTTTTCTTCCAGGCTCAAGTGATGGAGAATTGGAAGGCCAAATGCTGCTGTTTTTCCCGTGCCCGTCTGTGCAATTCCCAGAAGGTCGTTTCGTTCAATAAGGAGTGGGATAGCTTTCTCTTGTATTGGTGTAGGAAAAGCATATTGCTGTTTTTTTAATGTCTGAACGAGGCGGTCAGTCAGTCCGAGGCAATTAAAAGTTGTTTTGTGCACGAGCATGCTTTCTAAAAGGTTTGACGTTTTTTTATCTTTTTTTTGGTCATTTTTGAGATAAATTTGGATTTAGACCAAACAGCATCTATCGTTTGACGATAAACTAGTCGGGTAGATTTTTCGCATCTTTCGGTACATAAGGCATTTCTCTCGTAGATAGTCAAATGAAAAGGGGAGGAGAGAGCAGCAGCCAAATCCTACCTAACGAGGTGTGACAAAGTGAGATAATGATGTCTTGTAATATTTCTGGTTATTAAATCGGGCATTTAGTATATTTTTGTAAAACAAACAGGGATCTTCTCAAAAGTGCGAATAATTTAAAAGTTAGTAGATGTTGTTGGGTGTAACCCGCAGAGAAAAATCAGAGGGATATTGCTGTGGATCAAAAAAATAATTTAAGGACAAATGGTGATCGATTGTGGGACTCTCTTATGCAGATGGCAAAGATTGGGCCTGGCGTAGCTGGCGGCAATAACAGACAGGCGTTAACTGACGAAGACTCTGAGGGGCGCCCCGAGAGATCTGGAAAAATTAGTAAAAAGAAAAGGAAGAAACGGAAAAAATCTTTCAAAAAAATAGTTAACTTTTAATTTTTTTTATATACTCTTCCTATTAAATCAAAGTGGAAGTTGTAATACACCACTCAAGTCGAAGTAACGTAGAGAGAGGTATTGAGATGAGCTACACGCTAAACCAATTTGCTGACGACTGTCGCGAAGCTTTACAAGCAGATCCCGGGGACAATGGTTTAGAAAAGGTGAGGCAGGCGGTGTCGAAAGCCTGCAATGACCAAGATTTTATTTCACAGCATTTAGGCCCGGAAAATAATGAACCACGGAAAATATTATATGAAGATCCCAATCTGGGGTTTTGCATATTAGCTCATGTTTATACCGGTGAGCGCGGCAGCCCTCCCCACGACCATGGCCCCAGTTGGGCAGTATATGGACAAGCTGCTGGCAAGACGGAGATGACAGACTGGAGATGTCTTAAGAAGCCAACGTCGGATGAGCCTGGGCTGGTGGAAAAAGTAAAGACATATACTTTAGAGCCTGGTATGGCTTACGCCTACAAAATTGGCGATTTACATTCACCCTACCGAAAGGATACAACAAAATTAATTCGTGTAGAGGGCATTAACATGGATAATATTATCCGCGACACTTACATGGTAGCGCCAGATTAAATTAGGGAAACACAACCTGGCGTTATTCGTCGAGCGTAGGACCACAACCGCAAACTCTTGTCTGTCGCATCAAGCGCCTGTATTTGTCTGCATCGTAACCTGTACCACGATGGAGAAGACACCGGTTGTCCCAAATCACTAAATCGCCGGGTTGCCACTCGTGGGTATAAATGCATTCTGGCTGTGTTGCTTTTACCAGGAGATCATCCAAAAGTTGCCTTCCCGCGTCTTCTGCCCAACCCGCTATGGATTTCGCATGAGATCCAATATAGTAGTTCTTTTTCTTATTGGCTGGGTTCTTTCTTACGAGCTTCTGATGAACGGGAGGAAGTGAGGCGGCGTGTGCCGGGTCGACATCTGCGACTTTTGATCGAGAAAAAACATAATCGTGGATTACTTCCAGAGGCTCAATCAGTTCTCGAACTTCACTAGACAGCCTCGAATAAGCAGCCCGAGCACTTACATACTCCGTGTCACCGCCATGCTCCGGCACCTCATAAACTGACATTATTGATACAAAACTCGGAACTTTACGAAAAGAAGAGTCTGAATGCCACATATTATTCCCTGTCAAAAAACGCGTTTGTTTGTGACTGTTGCCTGCGACACTACCGTCTGGTTGTACATTTCCAATGGTTCCAAAATAGTTAACCACGCCGTCTCTTCCCAAAGAAACGTGATTTGGTTCAGGTTCGCCTAACTTTTTCGTAAATTCCAAATGAGACTGGTCATTTAGATGCTGGCTAGGGAAAACAACTAAGGAATAATTGTCTATCCATTCTTTTATTTGAAGCACTTCATTGTTACTGAGATCATCTTTCAACGATAACCCCGTAACCATTAAACCAAAATCTTTATGAAGTTGCTTGCATTCAGTAGACGACATTTTTTTTCCAATATTTTTTTTACATAATATTGCCAGCGTCTATAATACATAGAATCACAAATTCTTTGCGAATATTTTCATTTACAGGGATAAAATTATGGCTGTGGTTGAAACAGAACGGCACGGACAAATTTTCATAATAAGAATGAACCGACCCGAACGGTTGAATGCGATGGGCCGAGAGTTGATGGAAGCTCTTGCCGAACAATGGACACTATTTCGCAAGGACCCCGACTTAGAAGTGGCGATATTTACAGGGACGGGGAGGGGATTTTGCGCAGGTGAGGACATGAAAGAGTCGCTGGAGGAAGGAGCCCCTGGAGCAAAAGAAATCTCAATTGAAGACCCATTTATGTCTATGGAATTAGAAAAACCCGTAATCGGCGCCATAAACGGTTTTGCCATGGGTGGTGGCTTTATGTTGGTTGAACGGACGGACCTAAGAGTAGCATCCAATAACGCGATCTTTGAAGTTTCAGAAGCAAAACGATGGCTATTAGGTGGTTACAACCATGGAACAATTGCTAATTTACCCTACCCCATCGCTATGGAGATGGCCTTGGGGTTCCGTTTTACAGCCGAACGATTTTACGAATTAGGTTTTTTAAATCGAGTTGTTGAACCTGAAAAACTCATCCCAACAGCATTAGAAATGGCAGAACATTTATTAACGCTTCCCCCAGCCGCACGCGTAAATACTGTGCACATGATGCGCCAGATGCGTCCTAATACAACGAAACAGCAGGATTTGCTAGCTGATGCTTTACATCAGCATGGCGACTTGAGTGACCGTATGGAATCTCGTGCTGCCTTTGCAGAAAAACGGAAACCAAATTTCAATGGTTGGCTCCGACAAGAAGATCGTTACAATATGCCATCCTTAGATGACTTCCCGAAATAACAAATTAGAAACTTCGATCAGTTGGCTCATACCCTCTATTTCAGGACAAAAGCACTTTTTAAAAATCATTCTTTAAAACTATAGATTGACGGATTCTGTAATTTAATTCTTACAATGACTAAATGATCAGGGCATTAATATGCGGAAATGCCCCCATCCGCTGGAATGGTGGCACCGTTTATCATTCTAGATTCATCAGACGCAAGAAAGAGTGCAATATTCGCAATGTCAACTGGGTCGCCTGCCCCAAACTCATAACTCCCGTATGTTGAAACAGTTGCCGCGCGCCGATTTAACTTAGGTTTATTGCTATAACGACTTTTAATTCGATCAGTCGCGATCATACCCGGGCATATAACATTTGCTCTAACGCCATCTGAGGAATAAGCCCCAGCCAAACTACGTGTGAAGGAAATTAGCCCACCCTTCGCCGCTGAGTAAACGTGGGCCGGATGATTTCCTCTCAACGCTACAACCGATGAGACATTTATAACGCTGCCGCCGCCACAGGCTATTATGTGAGGTATTCCATGGCGAGCGCATAAAAATGGCCCCATTAGATCCAGTGGTATTGTTTTTTGCCACACGTCCATATCTACTTCGGTAACAACTGAATCATTAACAACCGATCCGCCTGCACAGCTAAATAAAACATCTATACGCCCAAACTTAGCCATCGATTGCTGCATTAATTGTTCAACACTACTCTCATTTGTGACATCTGTGTGAACGAAAAAAGCATGTTCACCAATTCTAGCCGCGACGTCGGTTCCTTTTTCTTCGTCGATTTCAGCAACAACTACACGGGCACCCTCGCGCGCAAATATCTCTGCTGACGCTTCAGCAATTCCCGCACCTGCGCCGGTAATGACAGCAACTTTTCCAGCTAATCGCACTCTCTCACTCTCCTAAATATTTTCCTATATATAAAACTAGTAACGAAGTCGCCAATTGATTTGTTAAGCGTATTCTGTGCTATTCAAAATTTTTGAGAAAAAGCGATCTTTGTCGGTATAGCGCCTCACAAACTATTGAGAAAATTTAGCAGGTCCAATTGCGTTTTTTCATCCGGCAAATGAAGTCTATCCACCTTTGGCTCCCAACTATCTTCCTTAAATTCCTTTAATCCCTTTTTCAAATAAGACTCTTCCTTATCGAGGGCATCGAGCTTACTCTTAGAGAAGTTAACTAATGCCCAAGATTGAAAATTGATGTGCTCAATCTTCTTTCCAATTTCAATGCATTTCTCAAAATTTTCCGAATAAAAATATGCAAGGGTCAAGTCGGTATATCGGTTATCTGAGTTTATTTGTCCTTGCGGAACGGGGTCGAGAGAAAGCGCTTTCTCAAGCAGCTCCACAGCTTCATCCGCCTTACCAACCCTTGCTAAAACTTCGCCATATCCAGCAAGAACGCGAGGGTCGTTCGGGTTCATATCGTAAGCTCTTCGGCCGTGTTCTTCGGCTAATTGATACTCGTGCCGACTCAAATAGACGGCAGACAACATTCTATGGCATTCAAAGTCATTCTCGTTGACCTCTAATGCTTTGGAAATATTTTCCATCCCCTGATTGATTATGTCGTTGGCGTCCCCTTCAATGAAGCCTCGAAAGGCTCCCTGTCCAAGGGTACAGGCTTTCCACGCATAGGCTTGTGCATTTGATGGATCTGCTCTTATCGCTTTATCAAAAAACTCTAACGCTTGTGCATTCGCATCTTTATCAAACCTATGGTGCATTTCCTTACCGCGTAATAAATATTCATAGGACGATATATTTTCTGTGGCCTTACGTTTAGCTCTCTGTAGACTAGAAATTTCTATTTCTCCCAACAGAGATATTGTAATTGTACGAACTATCTCGTCCTGTAAATCGAAAATATCTTCTATTACCCTATCGTACCGATCTCTCCAAACAGCTTTACCACTCTCGACTTCACTCAGCTCTAACGATATTCTAACGCGTTTCCCAGAAGATCTAATTCCTCCCGAAATAATGAAATCCAGATCATGAGTCGCTGCAAATGATGAAGTATCCTCATCATTATCTCTGAAATCAAAACTGGTTTTACTTGATACGATTTCAAATTCCCTTATCATGGAAAATTCGGTGATTAGATCTTCAACGATTCCGTCTGCAAGGTAGCCGCTATCTTCATCCCTTCCGTCATTTGTGAAAGGTAAGACCGCCAGCCTTGGTTTCTTACTGACAGCCCCCAAATTATTATCAGCAGTCTCTATCACGTTAGCAGGTTGAACTTCCACGCCTGTAACAATCTCTTGCATATCCTTAGTAATGTAAAAGACTTCAAATTCGTTAGAAATATTTTTTAAAGCACGGGTGCCTGCAGGGATAACGGCAAAGTTAACTCTTTTCTGAACCTGCTCCTGAACTATCCTAGACAAAAGTACCTTACCAGGTTCACATTGTGCTTCCAACCGGGCTGCTATATTCACGCCACTACCATATATGTTATCGCCTTCAATGATCACATCATCTACGTGTATACCGACACGCCATTCTAGTTTCGGCCCGTGTTCAATAGCTTCATTTCTGGAGGAAAGGGCTTCCTGAAATTTCATAGCAGCGTGAACACATTCAACAGGACTACCAAAGTCCGCAATAACAGAGTCCCCGGCAGTATGAAAAATTCTCCCACCATGCTCCTCAACGATTGGATCAATAATATCGCGGCATGCAGTTAAATTAGCTAGCGTCAGCTCTTCCTGAGTTTCCATAAATCTACTAAAGTCAACGCAGTCAGTGGCTAGAATGGTAGCCAGCTTTCTATTTACCTTCGCCATCTTAATTTAAGTTCCTAAAATTTTCCTGCGCCAAAATTATAAATTTAATTAATTTACCTTTACTATTGAAGCCTCACGTATTCAAAGTCCCCCGTTTTATTGTCTATTCCAATACGTGGCGGCGAAATCCATCCAGCGAATGACCCTGGCTCTGTTACTTGCTCCATTAACGATGAAATAAAAGCGCCATCGTCCACAGATGGCAACCAATCATCTTGTCTGCTAAGAAACTCTTCTTGCGTTAAGCTATCTCCCTCAGGCGTGGTGTCTATATTAGAAAACAACCCTATAGAACGGTTAAAACTTACGCTTGGCAGCCGAATTTCAAAATCAATTCCATTTTTATTTATTTGGCGGTTCCAACGTCTTACACCACTATCAGTTTCTCGGGTATAATCGTCCCTTAGCCGCATATTCAGTGCTGTAAGTGCAGGTTCGTCCACGAGTTTAAATGTTCCATTAACAGGTTTTAATACGGGGTAGGTAGCATTGATCAATTGATGATCATCTTCAATTTTGTCCTCTCTGTAGCGCCCCTTCAAGCTATTATTGAAAGCAGTAGCAGCATTTGTTGAAATTTCCGAACCAAACAAGTCCAACGATAGAGAATAATGGAGGTTTGCTTTCTTTTGAATTGTTGGCAGATCAATGACCCCCAAGGCTCTTATTCGATCGATGTCAAAGGGATTTTCTATACCCGCTTGATTCATAGCATCACATGTTCGTTGTATTACCCGACTAACGCCTGACTCACCAACAAACATATGGTGCGCCTCTTCAGTCAGCATGAAACGTGTTGTTCTGGCCAATGGATCAAAACCCGATTGAGCTAAGCTTTCCAGCTGCATTTTTCCATCACGATCGGTAAAATAGGTAAACATAAAAAAACTTAACCAATCAGGCGTCGCCTCATTAAACGCACCTAACATACGCGGTCTATCCTCATCGCCGGAACGGCGAATTAAAAGGCCCTCTGCTTCACTTCTGCCTTCTTTTCCAAAGTATTTCTGTAGCAAGTAAACCATTGCCCATAAATGACGCGCCTCTTCAACATTCACCTGGAAGAGATTCCTCATATCATATAGAGAAGGTGCTGTCGCACCCAAGTGTCTCTGTTGTTCTACGGACGCGGGCTCGGTATCACCTTGAATCACGCAAAGCCGCTGTAACATTGATCGATACTCTCCTGGAACTTCTTGCCACGCAGGTTGGCCCTTATGCTGCCCGAAACCGATCAATCTGTTTTCTTCTTTTGGCGCAAGAAGCACACCCCAGCGATATTCAGGCATCCGGACATAATCAAACTTAGCCCATCCACCAGGCTCAACTCCCACCGCAGTTCGCAAGTAGACAAGGGAGTCCTGAAAGCCTTCTGGCCCCATCTCATTCCACCAACTCAAATAGCCTGGATGCCACTTTTCAAGAGCTTTAAGCACACGTCTATCGCTCGAAAGTCCAACATTATTTGGTATTGATGTTTCATAATCAACAGCATTAGCTTCCAGCATTAGATGTGCACCTCTTCACCAGTCAAATCAAAATAATTAATGTACTTTTTACACCCTTTTTTTATCGAAATCAGCTTTTTTTCCGGTTCCATATAATTTTAGAGCACCGTTATCACCCACTGCATTCGGTCTTTGAAAAACCCAGTTTTGCCAGGCTGTTAATCGGCCAAAAATTTTCGTTTCTATTGTTTCAGGTCCAGCAAAGCGCGTGTTGGCTTCCATCGCGCTTAGAGCGTCTGGCGAAAAACTAGTCCTCTCCTCTAAAAAAAGACGTACTTCATCATCCCAATCTATGTCATCACAAGACGCAGACACTAAACCAAGTCTGTCCGCTTGTTCCGCAAATATAGGAGTATCCAATTTCAACTCAATATCCCCCAACATTTCCTGCTGGCCTAAAAAACGTGTTTCCAATCTGGAAAGACCATTACACATGGGGTGTCCCCCAAAGTTACATGAAGTTAGAATAATCGAGGCTTCGATATCATCAAACTCCTCAAAAACGCCTTCACACATAAAAGATCTATCTGAAGCAAATATTATTTCAGCTAAAAAACCCGCGAAACAACTATCAGGCGTTATCAATGAAATTAAAGATCGCGAGGTTAGGTCTACCCTTTTTAAAACTCGTGTCCAGTAGAGAAGTATTTCTCTTACAAACCAATGCCCCTTATTTTTCTGTAAGAAATCACAGTATTTCACTACTTCAGATGGGCTGCCAGCTGATTTGAATACAATAACTCCAATTTCTAGTTCATTGAACCTTATTTGAAGTAGCGCATCATCTAATTCTCTTGCAACTCGAAGGGGCCAAAATCCATCTCCCTCTTCCAACAATTGATCAATACTATCGGGCGCATCTTCATTTGGTCCTAATATTGTTATTTCCCCAACACCCAACTTAGGATCTAAATCAACTTTCACGGCAGAATACTTCCAGGAATTATTTTCCATTTTTAATTTTAAGGGATTAAGCTTTATCCCTTTTTGGTCGTTTGGACGGTCCGAACGAATTGCAATTTCGCAGGCACGCTGTTCTACAAGCTCGTTAAATTTAGTTGTTGAGACGATATCATCCACCAGGTTCCATTCTAATGCGCGCGCGCCCCTTACGCCGGCCTCAGTTGAACAGAATATATCTGCACGATCACGACGAACCATGCGTTTGTCAGTCACTCTCGTGATACCGCCGGTCCCAGGCAATACTGCAAGTAGTGCGACCTCAGGCAAGGAGACTGATGATGAGCCATCATCAACTAAAATTATATGTTCTGTCGCAAGCGCAAGCTCGTAGCCACCACCTGCACAAGCTCCCTCAACGGCTGCAATGTAAATCTGCCCTGAATTCTGACTCGCATCTTCAATTGCGTTACGAGTTTCATTTGTGAATTTGCAAAAATTAACTTTATCTGCGTGGCTGGCGGCGCCCAGCATTTTAATATTTGCTCCAGCACAAAAAACCCTTTCTTTGCCCGACTTTAGGATAACGACTTTCACATTAGGGTATTCAAACCGTAATCTTTGGACAGCGTCATTCAATTCAATATCCACTCCTAAATCATAGGAGTTCAATTTAAGTTCGTATCCTTTATAAAGACCGCCATTTTCATCAACGTCTAGAACAAGTTCGGCACGTTCGCTAGAAACATTCAATTTCCAGTGTTTATATTTTGAAGGATCGGTCAAAAAGTTTACACGCATTGGCTCTATTGCCTCCGAATAAAAACTGGATTAATCACCTAAATGAAGTATGCCCAAAATATCAAGGAATGTTGAAATTTAACGTTTGTAATCACTAGGTACAACTTTGCACTAGCGAATTCTAAGTCTAAACTATCAAGCTTATAAATAAAGATTCTTTCGTATTGTTTAAAATAAATCAATCTAATCATAAGCTGCCGACAAAATAGAGGAGAAGTACAATGTCTATTGAGCGTACCAACGTGTTACGTGAACTTATTAAATCAAAGACATTTCTACATTTACCCTCAGTTTATGACCCGATAGGAGCCAGGCTAGTTCAGCAATCTGGCTTTGAGGCAACCTATGTAGGCGGATATGTCTCCGGCGCTTCCAAGGCTATTACAGAACCATTATTGACGCTAACCGAACAAGTAGAAATAGCATCACAAGTTGCTTTGTCAGTAACGATACCAGTTTTAGCAGATGCGGGAGCCGGCTTTGGCGAACCACTCCATACGAATAGAACGGTAAAGGAGTTTATTGCTGGTGGATTAGCCGGCATACATATTGAAGATCAACTTTTCCCTAAACGGGCTCATTACCACAAAAATATGGTACATGCGATTAAGTCTACTGAATTCATAGATAAAATTAAATTTGCATGTAAGACGCGTGATGAGCTGGACCCCAACTTTTTAATTATAGCTAGAACTGACACATGTCGAGAGCTGGGATTAGAAGAAGCCATTTCGCGAATAAATTTAGCAGCCGAAGTTGGTGCCGATATGGGCCTGCTCTTCCCTAGGACAAACGAAGAAGCTGTCGAAGCTGTGCATCAAAGCAAAATCCCCTTGGTTTACGTTCAGAGCCGGGGAAATCGAGATAATCGCCCCCTGTTTTCCCGAAACGAACTTGAAGATATGGGGTACGCAATGTGTATAGACGCGCAAGTAATGCTGCTTGCATCTTTCGACGCACAGCGCCGAATGCTGAGCGAGCTAAAAGAGACTGGAGATTTTTCTTTACTCTCTCAGGAGAGTAACATCCAAATACGCCAAGAAATCGAAGATATAATAAATCTCGAGGAATACTATAATATAGAGAAATCGACAGTAGAAAAAAAATAACTTAATAACCTATTGTTCAAATCTACTAACGCTCGTTTTTCCAATAACGGTCTTTTAGAAGCCTTTTGTAAAGTTTGCCATTTTCCTGCCTTGGCAGTTCTTCTACGAAGTCGACTGACTTAGGGCTCTTTATTTTTCCAACCTTTATTAGGCAAAATTCTATTAATTCTCTCTCCAAATCATCTTGTTCAAAAGACTTTTGAATGGGAATAACGACCGCCTTAACTTCCTCCCCAAATTCATTGTTTGGAGCACCTATAACAGCAACATCTTTTACTGCTGGATGACCAAGCAAATGGTTTTCTATTTCTTGCGGATAGATATTCACTCCCCCCGAAATAATTGTGTTTGCTTTTCGATCGGTCAGGTATAAATAATCGTCGCTGTCAAGATAACCAATATCTCCTAGTGTAGACCATCCATATTGGTTTCGCGACTCTTTGGTTTTCCGAGGGTCATTGTGGTATTCAAATTTAGGACTGTCAGAAAAATAGATTAGTCCTGTTTCCCCTCTCGGTAATTCTTCACCATCGTCACCACATATGTGGACCTTCCCGATTTTTGCTTTGCCTACGGACCCGCGATGACGCAACCATTCTTTTGAGTCGATCACTGTCAGCCCATTACCTTCCGACGCCCCGTAATACTCCCATATAATTTCTCCCCACCATTTGATCATCTCCAACTTCACTTCAATTGGACATGGCGCTGCGGCATGGATTACGCATTTCAAACTGGATTGATCATATCTACTCTTTATTTCATCACCTAGCCCCAACATCCTGATGAACATTGTCGGTACCCACTGGCTATGCGTGACTTTATATTTCTGAATGAGACTAAGTGCTATTTCAGCTTCAAACTTGCGCATTATTATAACGGTTGCTCCAAACCTAAGTGCGCGCATAACGAATAAAAGAGGCGCCGCATGGTATTGAGGCGCAGGCGATAAATAAACTGTTTTCTCGTCGAGGTTGTAGAGATCAGCAATTAATTTGTAGCCTGGGGCGGGAACCCCAAAGGGTCCATCAGGAAGCTGTTTCATGATACCCTTCGGCCTTCCCGTTGTACCAGACGAATAAAGCATCTCTATCCCCTCGCTTTGGTCCTCAACAGGAAAATTTGGTAATTTATTAATAACCTCTTCAAACGGTCTAAAGTCGAGATCACAACCGTCTAGCATGAAACGATTTTGCTTTTTTATCCCTCCTATATTTAAGTTTGCAAGGGTGGGTTTCATGAATGAGGATGTGAACAAGGCTGAAGCGTTTGAGTCTTCCAAGATAAAATCCACATCGTCAGATGTTAGATGTGTTGCTATTGTTACGACTCTCAGACCACATCTAAAAGCACCCCAAACAATTGGTATGTAGAGCAAGTGGTTTTCGAGCAATATTGCTACTCTATCCCCACGCCTCAACCCGAGGTCTCTCAATAAATGCGCTATTTGGTTGGAGATATTTTCGAGTTCTAAGAAACTCACACTCTCACCAGTTTCACCAATAATTATTGATGGTCGATCTGGTGTTCTCTGTGCAAAAACACCTGGGTGACTTTCTTCACTATTTAAAATAATCTTCTCCTTATAGAGTAAATGAACATAACCCAACAATTAATAAACATTTGTTATGCTAATCAATATGCTTGTGTAAATTATAATTTGACCAGTTTAACAAAGGACGTTTTATGGGACCACTAAACGGCATCAAATTAATTGAATTGGTAGGCATAGGACCAGCGCCACACTGTTGCATGCTATTGGCAGACATGGGCGCAGAGATAATCCGAATAGATCGCCCCGGAGGAAATAAGCTTGGGGGTAAAGATAAGACGGCGATATTGAACCGAGGCCGACAATCAGTTGCACTAGATTTAAAAACTAGTACAGGAGTTGAAACAGCCCTGAGATTGATAGGGCAGGCTGACGGTTTAGTTGAAGGGTTTCGTCCCGGGGTTATGGAAAGATTAGGGCTAGGCCCAGAGATCTGTTTAAAACAAAACAAAAAGTTAGTTTATGGAAGAATGACCGGCTGGGGACAAGATGGCCCCCTCGCTAACGTTGCGGGTCATGACATCAATTATATTGCCTTGGCCGGTGCGTTAGGCTCTATAGGAGATCAGGAGAGAGGCCCAGTCCCACCTTTAAACTTGGTTGGTGATTTTGGCGGCGGCGGCATGATGTTAGCCTTTGGAATGGTTTGCGGTTTATTAGAGACTAAATCGTCTGGCAAAGGGCAGATCATTGATGCTGCAATGCTGGAGGGTTCCGCGCTACTAATGGCTGGGGTGTTATTGTCAAAAAATGCTGGGTCCTGGAATGAACCGCGCGGAGAAAACTGGCTGGATGGAGGCGCCCCTTTTTATAATACCTATGAGTGCAAAGACGGGGAATGGATTTGTATTGGTTGTATTGAGCCACAGTTCTACGCTTTAATGCGCGAACAACTCAAATTAAAAGACAAATTATGGGATAAACAATGGAATAGGGACTTGTGGCCATCACAGAAAAAAGTTTTAAGAGAGATTTTTAGGAAAAAAACACGAGAAGAATGGGATAATCTACTCGGCAATCTTGATGTTTGTTTTGCGCCGGTCTTGAACCTAGATGAAATCATGGATCATCCCCATAACAAAGCGAGAAAAGTCTTTTTAGCCCCAGAAGGTAATATCCAGCCCGCACCCGCTCCAAGGTTTAGTAGAACTCCTGGGAAAATACAAAGACCTCCAGCAAAGCCGGGAGAGAATAATTCAGAAGTTCTCGAACGTTGGGGATTTAAGGCTAACGAAATTGAAAAACTTAGAGGAGATAAAATAATCTCCGACCCCGAATAATGAAATTATAGAAAATGTAAAAATCAAACCGGTTATTAAAATATTAAACTTCAAAATGACATTAAAGGGATCCAAATGAAGCATTCATTAGAATCATTACTACGCCCACAATCCGTCGCGGTAATAGGTGCATCAGATAACCCTGCAAGGATAGGCGGCCGGCCAATATACTCCATGCTCAAAGACAACTTCCAAGGTAAACTTTTCCCTGTAAACCCAAATAGGGATATAGTCCAAGGTCTGCAGGCCTATCCAAATATTTCTTCTGTCCCAGTCCCAGTCGATAGTGCGGTAATCTCTGTGCCCGAGAATGTTGCATTACAGGTAATAAAGGAATGTGCAGAAAGTGGCGTTAAGAGCGCTGTTGTATTCACATCTGGTTTTGCAGAAACAGGTACTGCAGGCCTAAATGCACAGCAACAGATCGCCAAAATCGCATCTGACAGTGGAATGAGAATACTCGGTCCCAATTGCTTAGGTGTGTTTAATTTAAGCGCCGGTTGGTTTGGTACATTTGCTAATACCTTGGCCAGTAAGAAAATTCCGAATGGTCCCATAGGCATAGTAACGCAGAGCGGCGCTTACGGCGGACATCTGTTCACAATAACCCAAAATAGAGGGGTGGGTACGAATTACTGGGTGACGACGGGCAATGAAGTCGACATAGACGTAGCAGAAGTTATTAAATTTTATGCAAGCGAACCAGAAATTCGCGTGATTATTTCATATGCTGAAGGAATAAAAAATGGAAACCGAATGCGTGAAGCTCTACAGGCCGCTAGAAATGCTAAAAAGCCTGTCATATTCATGAAGGTAGGGTCGACGGAAGCAGGTGCAAGGGCGGCAGCTTCGCACACGGCGTCGCTAGCTGGTGAAGATGCTATTTATGATGGGTTATTTGCGCAGTATGGTGTATACCGCGCGGAAACCACGGAAGAAATGGCTGATGTAGCCTATGCCTGTCAATTTGGCCGGTACCCTAATGGTCCTAAAATTGGACTGCAAACTATTTCCGGGGGCATAGGGGTTCAAATGGCCGATGCGGCATCAAAAAAGGGCTTCGACGTCGCGCCCCTACCTAAAAGCACTCAAGAAAAAATTATAAAACTTATACCATTTGCTGGAGTAAATAATCCCGTGGACTTTACCGGCCAGGTGCTAAATGAGAGAAAACTACTTGAGGATAGTATGCGTTTTGTAATCGATGAAGCCGACTATGATAGTCAAATTCTTTATCTTGCTAGCCTGCCTATTTCTGAATTTACAAAAGATATAAGTCTAGAGATTTTTACGGCACTTCGTAAACGTTATCCAGAAGAACTGATGTTCTTGAGTATGATAGGACCACAAGAATCGCGGAAACCTTATGAGGAAATAGGCTATCCATGTTTTGAAGACCACTCACTTGCTGTGAGAGCTATGGCCGCACTCAAGTACTTTGCGGAAGTATTCAAGCAAGGTAAACAAAAGGTAATAGCCTCTACTAAGGGAAATAAACTCGCTCGTTTGGAAAAGAATATTTCCGAGTTCGAAGCAAAATCTATTCTCAGCGCAGCCGGGATTCCAGCCAACAGGGAATTTCTAACACAAAGCTGTGAAGAGGCAATCGAAGCGCAAAAAACAATTGATGGACCAGTAGTTTTAAAAGTCGCTTCACCGGACATACCCCACAAAACCGAAATTGGTGGTGTACTTCTAAATTTAACTACTAAGGAAGAAGTTAAAGAGAGTTATCAAAAATTAATTACAAATGTTCAGTCTAATGCTCCAAAGGCTAAAATAGACGGCATCATAGTCGCAGAAATGATTACTGGTGGTATAGAGACAGTTTTAGGTGTCACAAAAGACCCCGTTTTTGGCCCCACTGTGATGTTTGGATTAGGAGGTGTTTTTGTTGAGGTGTTAAAAGATGTAACGTTTCGTGTGGCGCCATTCGGGCCAGAGGAGGCACATCGCATGATTGATGAAATTAGAGGCCGGGCGGTGCTAGATGGAGCCAGAGGAGCTCCTCCAGCCGACCTAGATGCATTAGCAAATGCTATTTCAAAGTTATCTATTTTTGCTGCAGAAAATTCAGATACCATCCAAACAATCGACATCAATCCATTTCTAGCTCTACCGAAAGGAGCCTTAGCTGTCGATGCGCTAATTATACCAAGCTCCGCCAGTTGATAGAAAACGTGAATATTTTTGAATTGGGAAAGAAGCCGGAAACAGGATAAAATTTGTAGCGCTGGATTTAACTCTTTAGTACCATTCTGAGATCCGTTCTTGATTGATGCCTGAAGGAGAAGTTGACCATGAAACTTTCAGAAGAACAAATTAAACAGTTTAACGAAGAAGGTTATATCTTTTTACCATCATGCTTTTCAAAAGATGAGATAACTGTTTTAAACGACGCCGCGGCAGAGATCTACAAAAGTGATCGAGAGGAAGTTTGGCGGGAAAGCTCGGGTGTCGCCCGCACTGCATTTGCCGCGCACACCTACAACGAAGCTCATCGAAGACTGGGAGCTCACCCAAGATTAATTACTCCCATAGAACAGTTACTTGGCGGGGATGTTTATATGCATCAATATAAAATTAACGCTAAAGCTGCATTTGATGGCGATGTTTGGCAATGGCATCAAGATTTCGGTGTTTGGCATAGAGATGACGGTATGCCCGAACCCCGTGCGATGAATATAGCTGTATTTTTAGATGACGTCTCAGGGGCTAATGGTCCTCTTATCTTTCTTCCTAAAAGCCACAAAATTGGAGTTATAGAAGCAGGTCACGATGTTCAAACTACCAGCTACCCACTCTGGACCCTGGATAGAGAAACTGTTCAAAAGCTATCAGATGAAGGAGGATGCGTGGCGCCCATTGGTCCCGCGGGCAGCGTGATCATGTTCTCGTCACTTCTCGTGCATGCTAGTCCTCCAAATATCAGCCCCTTACCGAGAACTATTGTTTACCTCTCACTCTGTCGAACCGATAATCATATAACAAAGTTTAAGAGAGCCGAATGGATTGCTCATAGAAATTTTGAACCCATCTCGGCTTTAAATGATCAATGCTTAGAAGATTTAATAGGTAACCCGTCTTCAGTAGCGGCAGAATAGATCCAGTCGTTTAACATATCATAGGATCACTAATTAAAAATTTACTTGGCTAGCGTAAATGGCTTCGCACTAGAACATTCAATTAAGAAGTTTTGCCCATAAACACGTTTGGTGTATTTAAGGCGCCGCTCACGGGTCTCACGTCAGATAGGTCAACCTCTGGCCGACAGAAGAATTCGCTTGCCACTTTCTCATAAGCTGCACCCAAGGTGATGACTTGGTCATCGCAAAATCTTTTCGCAATAACTTGCATACCAACAGGCCTTCCATCCTTCGTTATACCGCACGGGAGCGAAATCATTGGCAAGCCAGTCACACTGAAAACATACGTTGCAAGAAATACATCTTGAAATCTCTCGACTGCCTGCCCACCCACGTGGGTCGGGAAGGGCTCATCGAGCCTAAACGGAGGCGCGCCAACCGCTGGAGCAATAATGAAATCGTATCGGTGCATGAACTTTCTTACATTATGCCAATATTGTGTTCTCAATTTTTCTGATTTCACGACATCGCGAACCGACAATTGTAAGGCCGCAGATACCTGCCCCACCAACTGATCTGTCATCAACTCCCTATGAGCGTCAAACCTGTCGGCATAACGGGCCACCATTCCAAAACCTCTGGTCCCTGTCACTATTTCTTTGATGGTGGACGTATCAAAACAATCCTCCTCGATGACAAAACCAAGTTCCTCAAACCGTCTTACAGCGGACTTAACCAAACTTTCGACCTCAGGGTCCAAAGGTACTACACCACCGAGGTTTCCGGCGTAGGCAATTTTCCTCGTCTCTCCAAAATAGCTATTATTCTTTGCTGCTGTTAAAAAATCTTTTCCATCATTTGGCAAAGAGCTAGGGTCGCGTTCGTCAGGACCCGATAACACATGCATAGCTAAACCTATATCCGATATGGACCTTACCATTGGTCCTTGAACATGCTCTACCAGAGTATCCCAACCGTAATCCGTTGGATAAAAAGGTATTCGCCCAGGAGTTGGACGCAGCCCAACTAAATTATTAAAAGAACAAGGTATTCTTATCGAGCCGCCGAGATCTGTGCCAATAGCTAGTGGCGCCATAGCCGCAGCGATTGACGCACCCGCTCCACCGCTGGATCCTCCTGCTGTAACGTTGACATTCCAAGGGTTCCTGGTGGTTCCAAATATTTTGTTCGATGTATTGATATCGTGGGCAAACTCGGGAGTATTTGTTTTGCCCAATAATATACCCCCTGCTGCTTTTAACCTTTCGACAGAAATTGTATCTTCGTCTGGGACATCATTTTCTAATAACAATGAACCAAATGTCGTTCTAACACCCTTAGTTTGCAAAATATCCTTTATTAAGAAAGGGACACCTTCAAGGGGACGGGGCTTACCTCCAGAGGCTAACCGCTCATCTATGGCACGAGCCTCTTCCAATATCGTATCACTTAAAGTGCAAATAGCATTTATAACAGGATTTACCTCCTCTATCCTTTTAATAAATGCTGATGCAACTTCGGAAGCACTTAGTTTTCTGCTTCCCACCCCTTCTGCTATTTTTTCAGCCGACATATCGAGTATTTGTTCAGACATTCTTTCCCCAACTCATCTTATGTTCACCAGGATAATTTAACCCAGGAACAAAATAGTTTTCTCGGTGCTCATGCCGCGAACTTGGAATATGCCGCATTCACTATGAGAATAAAAGCAATCTATCAATTAATGTAAACCGTCAAAAGTAAAACCCATAAGTTCCATCATTAAATTTTTGACTGTGATTTTGAGATACCACTTATCTATTATTTTACGGATGGTGTTCTTGAACTTGCTTTTCTAGGTCTAATCTGAATATAAACGAGAAGATATATTTTTGGAGGTAGTAGATGGCGCGCTTATGTGAAGGAAGGGTAGCACTAGTCACGGGAGCCGCCCGCGGCGTAGGACGAGAACATGCTCTGGGTCTGGCTAAACACGGTGCTAAGGTCGTCGTAAACGATCTCGGAGCAGGAGTAGATGGCTCGGGGGCCGATACTACGCCGGCACAGGCGGTAGTTGACGAAATCAAAGCTCTAGGTGGCGAAGCCATTGTTAATGGCGATGATGTAAGTTCATGGACTGGTGCCAAAAACATGATTGATCAAACAATAGATGCCTTTGGTACTATCGATGTGGTTGTAAATAATGCTGGCATACTGCGCGATAGAATGCTTGTTAACATGACTGAAGATGAATGGGACGCTGTTATACAAGTACACCTAAAGGGAACATTCGCACCATCACGTCATGCAGCAGCATACTGGCGTCAACTATCTAAAGATAGGGGTGAAAAGGTCAATGCGAGAATAATAAATACTAGCTCAACTTCAGGTCTATACGGCAACATAGGTCAAACAAATTATGGTGCAGCAAAGGCAGGCATTGCAGCTTTTACAATAATAGCCGCGAGAGAGTTGGCTCGTATAGGGGTTACGGTTAACGCAATTTCACCTACCGCTTATACTCGAATGACTGATAACCTTCGTGAATACACGGAAGAAGACATCGAACGGAGAGATCCGCGATGGGTATCGCCTACTATCGTCTACTTATCTAGTGCCGAAGCCCACGATATCACGGGGCGCGTAATTCAAGCAGGAAATGGAAGAGTTGCAGTTTGCGAGGGATGGCGTCGTGGCGCGGAAATCGATCAAATTGAGGACGCGGAAGCAATAGGTCCAATGATACGCGATATGATTTCTAATGTGCGCAAGAACTCGGGAATGGACGGACTAGAGTTAGACTAAGTAGAAATCCAGATCTATTTTTATATTTCGTTCAACAGGATGTGTCAGGCTCGCGATGCCGAAATAGCGCGCCATATGCTCTGACTGGTCAACGGCATATCTAAATGTATAATTTTTAAAGGCGATAGAGCGTTCAAAACCGCATGAACAATAGTTTGAGGTGCTGCAATGCAACCTGCTTGGCCAACACCTTTGACGCCTAAAACATTAGCCTTTGTTGGAGCTCCCTCCAGCGTTGCCTCAAAATTAGGTAACATTGCTGCACGCGGGAGCGTGTAATCCATTAGTGAGCCAGAAAGTAATTGCCCCGTATTCTCATCAAATGACACGAATTCCATTAGAGCCTGACCTATCCCCTGCGCGACGCCTCCATGCAGTTGTCCCTCTGTAAGAACTGGGTTTACAAGAGAGCCGTAGTCGTCAACCATTATATATTTTATTAAAGTCACAGATCCAGTTTCTGGGTCAATTTCAACTTCTGCCGCATGACAACCATTAGGGAAAGTAAAAGGAGCATTTTCTCTTTTAGTAAAAGTATCCAGGCCCATCCCCTCTAAATGAGGAGCAATCCTATTATCTCTCGCAGCAATTGCTACTTCCTTAAGTGTTACAGATCGATTTCCAGAACCAGACGTAAATGAACCATTTTTAAAAGATAACTCATCGATCTCTGCTTGCAATAGCACCGCTGCAACACCCTTTGCCTTACCAATCACCTCTTCCACTGCAAGTATCATTGTAGCTGCGCCCATGTGCATTGAACGGGCACCACCATGTCCAGACCCAAGCCGAACTTCAAAAGTATTCGCTTGGATGTAGTCAAAAAGATCAGCCCCCACACCCAAACGTTCTGATACTAAATCGATATAGGTCGTCTCATGTCCCTGGCCATTTGACTCCGTACCGACCCGCAGCTCTATCCTCCCACTTTCAGCAAAACGGATTTCTGCCCCCTCCACGGGAGAACCTCTTGAGGTTTCTAAAAAGCAACCAAAACCTATTCCTCTCAAAAATCCTCTTTCTCGCGACGCTTCTCGACGTTTAAAAAAACCTTTATAGTCAATATAATTAGAAGCTTTCTCAATATTTTCTTTGAACTTACCAGAGTCAATTTGTAACCCAAAGGCAGTATTATGCGGCAGGGTTGAAATGATGTTTTTCAACCTCAGCTCAACAGGATCAAAGTTAAATTGAGAGGCAGCGATATCAATAAGTCTTTCAATTATAAAATTCGCTTCCGGCTTCCCGGCTCCCCGATACGCATCAACTGGTGTTGTATTTGTAAAAACTCCTTTAGAGCTCATAAAAACACATGGAATGTTGTAAACTCCTCCCATTGCGGTGGAGGCCGCATTAGTTGAGGCGTTAGGCCCGCCAGCCGAGAGATACGCTCCCATATTAGCTGTTAAATCCGCCTCCAGTGCAAGAAAGTTTCCGTCTTTATCTAAGGCTAACTTAGCGTCAGTTGTTATATCTCTGCCATGAAGTGCTGACGAGTTATCTTCTGACCGCTCAGCAACCCATTTTATCGGGCGTCCGAGTTTTTTTGACGCCCACAAAAGAAGTACCCACTCGGGAAAGAGGAAATTCTTCAGTCCAAATCCACCACCAATATCAGGAGCCGAAACCTTTATCTTCTCTGGTGGAACGTTAAATACATCGTAGGCCAGCTGATCGCGAATGGCATGAACACCTTGAGCTGTGCAAGACAAATGCATGGTATCAGTTTTAGCATCATAGAAACTTAACCCTGCACGCGGTTCCAACGGAGCAGCCATCACTCGATTATTTTTTATCTCTAATTCCGCAACATAATGGGCGTCAGTTATAGCTTTCCTAACCTCTTCTTTTTCACCTTTGGCAAATCTATATGCAATATTATCGGGTGCAGTGTCCCATATACTTTGTGAGCCTGGCCTTAACGCATCCATAACCTCTACCACTGGGGGAATGGGGTCATACTCTATTTGAATTAATTCTACCGCAGCGCAAGCGATATCATTTGATTCCGCCACAACAAACACCACTGGGTCACCTACGTGCCTTACACGGCCAACTGCGAGAGCCAAACGTTTCGTTGAAACAATGGGAAGAGTAGCAGGGAACTGAGTTGTACATGGTAGTGGACCAATTAAATCAGTCTCTAAATCTGCTCCAGTGAGCACCGCAACGACGCCGTCTAGTTTAATTGCTTCCTCAATATTTATGCTTTTAATATAAGCATGACCATGCGGTGATCTTACGACCTTAGCGTAAGCCTGTTGATCCAAATTAGAATTAGCTACGAAACTACCACCACCCGTTAAAAATCTTGAATCTTCCCTTCTACGTGCTGACATATAAAGGGGTTCTCCTTTGATATAAGCTACGCCGCTAAGAATATAAACCTTTTAGACAACTATCAATCCGCGTTTTTTCTGGCAAGGGAACGCCCACTTTATCCTTGGATTTTATGGAAAGATCCTGCAAACTTTTTGCTTGCTTCAAAAATTCAATAGCAGGTACGGCAAGAGTATATTTTATTAGTACCGCTCTTTGACTTTTAAAACTTGGCGCCCGCGATACATGCCTGTCTTTAAGTCAATGTGGTGTGGCCTGTGTAGTTCTCCCGTATCAGGGTTCTCTACGTAAGCGTCTGATTTTATTGCATCATGCGCGCGTCGCATATTCCTCTTGGATGGAGTTGTTTTCCTTTTTGGCACAGCCATTTCAAGATACCTCGCAGACGTGTTTTCTAAAGAAAGTCCGTAGTAGTGGATAGGAGAGTTAAACGCAAGTAAAATTCGCCATACCTTTGGAAGTTCAACACTTTTTTAGCGTTCTACGCATATGGCGCACAGTTTTGCCTACCGTTAAAGCTTTTACTCGAATTCGATGATTGGCTGATCAACTCCTAAAGTGGTGCCCGGTGTTGCATGAATCTTAGCCACAATAGCGTCAGATTCTGCTTTCATGACGTTCTCCATTTTCATCGCCTCTACAATGGCTAACTCCTGACCTGCCTCTACTTTATCGCCTTCCTTGACTGCTACCGAAACTAATAATCCAGGCATTGGTGAGAGCAGAAAGTTAGACATATCAGGAGGGGCTTTGTTTGGCATTAAGTCCATTAATCTATCGATTTTTTTATCAATTATTTTAATTGTAGCCTGCCAACCACCTTTCCTGAGGGAATATTTTGAACCATCATAGTCTACTTGGAGGACTATACTTTTTCTATTAATTTCTCCGTCGAATATATCTGTCCCTGGCTCAAAATTACCATTCACATCATATTTCTTTTTATTCATATCAACCAGACAACTGCCATTTTTCAATTGGGCCCTTGCGTCGGTTTTATGATCTCCGTCTATGATAACAAATCTGGTGTAACGGTCTTTCTCACTGCCGGCTCGGCGCGGGAGGTTTGCTCGGCCTGTTATGTTTGCATTTCTGGCCTGTCTTTTCATCTCAAAACCAATTGCAACCGCGTAAAGGGTTTCTTTGTCGTTTTGTGTTACTTGTATTCCATTAAAACCTTTTGGAAATTCCTCGTCTATGAAGGCCGTTGTTAGTTCTCCAGATTTAAAACGATCATGGCTCATCAAGGCTGATAGGAAATCAATATTGTGATTAACGCCACGAATTCTGTATTGGTCTAAAGCCAATGCCATTTTCTCAATAGCATCTTTGCGATTTTTGCCATAAGAGATGAGCTTTGATATCATGGGATCATAGAACATAGAGATTTCTGCCCCCTCGAAAACACCAGTGTCTATGCGTATACCATCCAAGTCCTCTGGTGACTTGTACTGCGTCAATCTTCCCGTGGATGGTAAAAAGTTTCTATATGGATCTTCTGCATAAACTCTTGTTTCTAAGGCCCATCCGTTGAGCTGCACGTCTTTTTGTTTAAATGGAAGATTGTCTCCTGCTGCAACTTGGATCATTAACTCAACCAAATCTAATCCTGTAATACATTCTGTTACTGGATGCTCAACTTGCAGTCTTGTGTTCATCTCTAAGAAGTAAAAATTCTTGTTTTTATCAACGATGAATTCAACAGTTCCAGCCGATTTATAATTTACCGACTTCGCGAGTAGAACAGCCTGTTCCCCCATGGCCTTTCGCGTTTTTGAGTCAAGAAAGGGGCTTGGTGCTTCTTCGATTACTTTTTGATGCCGGCGCTGTATGGAGCACTCCCTTTCACCTAAATAGACAGTGTTTCCTGCTGAGTCTGCTATAATCTGTATTTCTATATGTCTTGGGTCTTCAATGAACTTTTCTATAAAGACGCGATCGTCGCCGAAACTTGAAGCCGCCTCGCTAACTGCAGCGCGAAACCCTTCCTTAACTTCTTTTTCGTTAAAAGCGACCCGCATGCCTTTTCCACCGCCGCCAGCTGAAGCCTTTATCATGACTGGAAATCCAATTTCGGCAGCAACTTTGACTGCCTCCTTGTCATCGGCAAGCACACCTACATATCCGGGTACAGTGTTGACGCCGGCACCAGCCGCTATCTTCTTAGACTCTATTTTGTCACCCATGGCTGCTATTGCCTTTACACCCGGGCCGATGAATGTGATGCCTTCTTCCGCGAGTTTTTCGGCAAACGTGGCATTTTCGGAGAGGAACCCGTAGCCTGGATGAACAGCTTGGGCGCCAGTTTGTCTAATGGCATCCAATATTTTTTCTATTACCAAGTAACTCTCGGAAGAAGCTGAGCCGCCGATTGCTATCGCCTCATCCGCCGACCTCACATGCAACGCGTCTGCGTCAGCTTCAGAGTATACCGCGACTGTTGCAATACCCATTTGTTTCGCCGTACGAATTACTCGGCATGCAATTTCACCACGATTAGCTATAAGGATCTTTTTAAACATCACAACCTTCTAATTTATGAACTCCGAAGTAAGTCCGTCACATAACCTCGCGATTACATATTACTAGATTAAACTAACAGCTACTTCGCCTAGTTTTACAGAACCCTAACGAGATTCAGAATATACAACTCGTTTAAGTTAAACATCTATTTTTTATTTTCTAGAAATTATAAAAGTAGGTTAATATACGATCCAGCCGGAGCATTCATGTCAATATTATCGTTAGCTATCAAAGATGATAGCCTTGAGATCTGAGCCTCTATTTCAATATCTGTAGAAGCGGTTCTTATACGAAATCCCTGTGCTGGTGTTCCGTTTTTATCAGTTTGCATTTGATTAGGATTTACGTCGCGTCGCGCAGTTGCCCACGGAGTATCGCGTGACTGAGGTTGCCGAATACTCTTTATAAGCTCGGATCTCGTTATACCTGGGCTATTTACCCCAGTCGGTGTCAATGCCATCTTTCCCCCGCCTAATGGTTTTCTTGTAGTGCTGTTAAAAGGTAGTATTCTCGCTTATAATTGATTTTCTTTTACCGTCTACCGATTTCTTTTCCCAATGCCTGCATTGCCTCACTTAGTTTATCAGGCGTAGAAGCAAAACATAAACGCAAAAAACCTTCCCCACCCGGACCGAAGGCACTCCCAGGCGCCAAGCCAACATTACATCGGTCTATCAATTTTTTACAAAACTCAAGTGAATCTTCCATTCCATCCACTGAGAAAAAAGCATAAAATGCGCCGTTTGGACGCATACATTGCACACGTGGCCATTGCTCCAAATAGTCGAAGACAATGTCTCTACCAACTTTGCACCTTTTCCTTAAATCCGAAACGACTTCATCGCCCTTTGCAAGCGCGGTTATTCCTGCCTTTTGTATAAAGGTTGGTACTCCTGATGTGGAGATTTGTATAAGTTTCGCAAATGTTTCAGCCATCCCAATAGGATGAGCAATCCATCCCAATCGCCAGCCAGTCATTAACCATGATTTAGAGAAACTATTTACTGAAATAACCTTATCCTGTTCTGCAGCAAAACTTAATATAGAGTTGGCAACTGACCTATCAAATACTAGAGAGTGGTATACTTCGTCAGAGACAATCCAAATATTTTTCTCACGACAAAATTTCAGCAATTCTTTTTGATCCTCCTCTGGCATTATCCACCCCGTAGGATTGCCAGGAGAGTTTAAGAATATTGCTTTAGTTTTTGGACTAACCGCAGCAAAAACATCTCTCAAATTCAGATTCCAAGCGTTATCCTCTAGAGATATAGAGGCGTGAGTTGCTATTCCTCTATTGATTGATATCGCTGAATAGATATTCGGCCAAACTGGGCCAATCACAACAACTTCATCGCCAGGATTTAAAAGCGCTTGCATCACTATCGAGATAGCCATCATTCCAGAATTTGTAACCGTTATTCTCTCTTGATTTAGGTCAACATTAAACGTTCGCTTGTTATACTTTAAAAGTTCCTCTCGGAGTTCCGTAATACCATTTTGATCAGTATAAAATGTATCACCTTGGATCATGGCGTCATGGCATGCATCCGAGATAAAGCTTGGGGTTGGGACATCACCTTCACCGAACCAAAGAGGGATTAGACCTTGACGGCCCCACCCATACTTCGCAACCTCAACTATATTAGTCTCTGGTAGTTGATTGACCCGACTCGACAAGCTTGAAAAGTCAAATTTTGATCCCATCATTGCACCTACTTGTTTAAGCTATCAAAAGAGTAAACTGAAACTATATTGCTAATATCAAATAAAAACTTTGCACTTACTCCTATCCCTAAGCCATTATTAACTCGCATATCTTTAACACGTTTTGAGCGGATCGCCTGTAAGAAGAATGAAGAGTACTATTTTTTTAATTCGTCATGGTCAGACGACCTGGAATAGGGCTGGTCGCCTTCAAGGTCAAGCAGATTCTCCGCTAACTTTGTTGGGAACCCAACAAGTCGAAGCAATCGGCAAAAAGCTAAAAGAAATAATAGAAACTAAGAAATACTGCTTTTGGTCTAGTCCTCTTGGTAGGACGAAGCAGACGACATCCATAATTTGCGATCAGATTAACTTTAATTATGACGACGTGGTATTTGATGAAAGGTTAGTCGAGATAACTCTTGGCGATCGCGATGGTTACAAAAGTTGGAAAGCGCTGTTTGAAGATTTTCCTGAAGATATGGCCCGACGTGAAAAAGATCCTTGGAATTTCTGTCATCCTAATGGGGAGAGTAGCCAGATGGTGTCAGAAAGAGTTCAACCTTTCATGGAAAAAATAATGAACTTAGAGGGAATTCATGTAGTAGTTACCCATGGTGTTGTCAGCAAAATAATCCGTGGCATGTATCTCAATCTGTCGCCCGAAGAAATATTTAATTTGGATAGACCTCAGGATGCTTTTCACAGACTACAAAATGGCGTCGTAGAAAAAATTGAGGTATCGTTAGGTTGAAAAAATTGGGGCCAATATATCTAATAAGACATGGTGAAACGGTTTGGAATCGTGCCTCCCGCCTACAAGGACATAAGGATACCCCTCTTACGATGAAGGGTGTAAAACAAGCCCAGGCTCTAGGCTTTGCACTTAAGGGCGTTTTGAAAAATAAAACGCCAAGTTTTTTTTACTCAAGTCCAATAGGGAGAGCCGAACAAACGGCAGCTATCATTTCAGACATCATAGACTTCGATGTAGAGAGAATAGAGAATAAATCCTCTCTAAAAGAAATTACGTTCGGTGATTGGGACGGATTAAACATGCAAGAGATATTGACCCAATATAAAACAAGTTGGGAAAAGCGAAAGACCGATAAATGGAATACCTCCCCTCCAAATGGCGAGAGTTTTCAAGAAGCTAAAAAACGTGTCACACACTTACTGGATGAAATTGCTGATCAACAGGATGTCGTTATCGTTGCCCATGGGTCCCTTAATAAAATTATTAGAGGGTGTTGGTGCAATCTTTCAGAAACCGAAACACTCTCTTTGGATGAACCGCAGGACGGATTTTACTGTCTCGTAAATGAGAATAGAGAATATTTTGTATCGGTTTAGTTGGGCGTGAATGGAAACTTTAGCCGCTTGATAGATCGTAGCTGATGATTGGTCTCTTTAAGACGAGATAAAAAAGCCTGCAATGGTTCTTCCACTACTCGCATATGATGCGCGTTTGCATGCAGGATAAGGTCTTTCTCTGAGGCAATTGCAACATGCCCCTTCGTATATAAAAGATCACCTTTCTCAATATCTTTAGCGTTTTTACCGCAGAAACATCCAACAGTTTCTTCTTGTTGATCAGTATCTCGCGGCGCCAATATACCGACCCTAGACAAACTAAGTTGCACTAGAGCGGAACAATCTAAACCGTTACTTGAGCGGCCCCCCCAAAGGTATGGGGTACCAATATACTTTCTCGCAACAGCAATAAAACTTGCTTCTTTTAGATTAAAATCAACAACATGTTTCTCAACTATCCAGCCTCCCTCTTTTAAGCTAATAAAATTTTCACCTCTTTCTTTTAAGGAAATTTTAGAACCCATAGCCAAGCCCTTAATTACTGGCGATTTTATATCAGGCCTCTGGTAAACAAATGTCTTCAGTTCCTTAACCTCATGAGTTGGGGAAGAAGGCCGGTCAGATAAGCCAGTAATTTTTACAAATCCAACGTAACCGTCCGTTTGCGACTGGCCCCATGCCCATGCCCCTTGACTTTCATAAACAATAAATTTTTCGCCAAATAGCATTTCTGACGCTAGTTCTGCTTCATCGGTAGGGTCGTTCTTCAATTGCAGAACGCTATCTGTAACTGCGCATACCACGCCATCCGAAAATTGATCCGCTGCTACAACACCTTGTAAGTAACTTGCAGCGATAGTTGGTCGAAAAGCATATACTCTTGGATCGAGCGTATTACTGCTCAAGAGCGAAGTTCCTGTATGGCCTTGTCCAAGCCTCCCACAGTTAGTGAGAACATGTTGTCGTCTAGTAGTTCCTGCACCATTTCTACAGACCTTGTGTATTTCCAATATTTCTCTTGGGTGGGATTAAGCCAAACACATCTATCAAAATGGCTTTTAATTCGTTGGATCCAAACCAACCCAGGTTCTGGGTTCATATGCTCAACACTGCCACCAGCAACTGTTATTTCATATGGGCTCATCGATGCATCACCAACAAAAATGCATTTATAATTAGAACCGTAAGTATGTAAGACCTCCCAGGTAGGAATTTTTTCAACATGCCGTCGCCGGTTATCTTTCCACATCGCTTCATATGGACAATTATGAAAGTAAAAGTACTCAAGATGCTTAAACTCACTTCTCGCAGCAGAAAATAACTCTTCAGTCACCTTGATATATGGATCCATTGAGCCACCCACGTCGAAAAAGAGTAGAACATTAACGGCATTATGTCTCTCGGGAACCAATTTAAGATCTAAAAATCCCCCATTCCTAGCCGTCGATCTGATCGTATCAGTTAAATCCAGTTCCTCAGGTGCTCCTTCTCTCGCAAATTTTCTCAATTTCCTTAGAGCGACTTTTATGTTTCGTATTCCGATTTCAACAGTGTCATCGAGGTTTTTATATTCTCGTTTATCCCAAACTTTAACTGCTCGACCCTGCCGTCCTGTTTCTTGTCCAATTCTAACACCCTCTGGATTATAACCATCCGCTCCAAAAGGCGAACGGCCAGCTGTACCAATCCATTTATTGCCTCCTTGATGGCGCTTTTTTTGTTCTTCTAACCTTTGTTTAAGGGTCTCCATCAGCTTTTCCCAGCCTCCCAGAGCTTCGATTTCTTTTTTTTCTTCAGGGGTCAAATGCAGTTGGGCAAGAGATTGCAACCATTCCTCTGGGATCTCTTTCCCAAACACTTCATCTAAAAGCTCTAATCCCTTAAAACAATGCCCAAAAACTTGATCAAACCTATCAATATGCCTCTCATCTTTAACAAGTGATGAACGCGATAGGTAATAAAAATCATTCAAAGAATATTCGGCTACACCGTGTTTTACAGCGTCTAGGAATGTAAGATATTCTTTGAGAGATACTGGGATTTCCGCTTTTTTAAGCGAGAAGAAAAAATTTGAAAACATACCCAGGGACCCCAATATTTACTTTCTATTAAAAGTACAAATCATCTATTTGCTTCTCGTTTTGCTAAAAACGCTAAACGCTCAAAAAGGTGAACATCTTGCTCATTTTTAAGAAGAGCTCCATAAAGCGGAGGAATAATATCTTTTTTATCCTTAAGTTTTAAAGCTTCTGGTGGTATGTCCTCAACAACTAACAATTTGATCCAGTCAAGCAATTCTGATGTTGACGGCTTCTTTTTCAGTCCCGGGACGTCCCTAATTTCAAAAAAGGCGTTAAGGGCTTCCCTAAGCATATTTTTCTTCAGCTTTGGGTGATGCACTTCTACTATTTGTTCCATGGTTTCAGTGTCTGGAAAACGAATATAATGAAAGAAACATCTACGTAGAAATGCATCCGGCAGTTCTTTTTCATTGTTTGACGTTATAATGACGATAGGCCTCTTCTTTGCCTGAACCCGCTCTTGTGTTTCGTAGACAAAAAACTCCATCCTATCCAGTTCCAGCAGGAGATCATTTGGAAATTCTATATCGGCTTTATCAATTTCATCAATGAGAAGCACTACCTGTTCATCAGCTGCGAACGCTTCCCATAATTTTCCACGCTGGATGTAATTAGCTATATCGTGAACCCGTTGTTCACCTAACTGACTATCCCTGAGGCGCGACACCGCATCATATTCGTATAACCCCTGCTGCGCCTTAGTTGTCGATTTAATATGCCATTCTATAATCGGCTTGTTCAGAGCTTTTGCAACTTCATGAGCTAAAACTGTTTTTCCAGTGCCTGGTTCACCTTTTATTAATAAAGGTCGTTCGAGTGTTACTGCTGCGTTTACCGCAACCATGAGATCCTCAGTAGCAATGTAATTATCGGTTCCACTAAATCTAACTTGATCGTTCATTTATACCTCTTGATTAAATTTGAAAAGATTCAAAAAACCTTCGTGTAGTGACATCTAAATTATTGTTTCATCTGTGCTACAAACTCTTTTATTCTTTCGATTGCTCCTGATAAATTCTCAACATTTGATCCCCCAGCTTGAGCCATATCAGGTCGGCCACCCCCACCCTTTCCATTCAATGCAGTCACTCCATGTTTAACGAGTACAACAGCATCATATTCTCCACAAAGGTCTTCTGTAACTCCAACAACTAATGATGCCTTATTTTCGAAGCTTCCCGCGACAGAAACTATCCCAGAGCCAACCTCTTTTTTAAATCCATCAACAATATTTTTTAGTTCCCGTGGAGGCACACCCTGAATAACTTTTCCGAGAAAACTGACATTACCTATCTTGATGCTTTCACTATTTTCCAAATTATCGAATTTTGCATTAGCTAATTTTAACCGCAATTCCGATATTTCGTTCTCTAATTTTTTCTTATCCTCTAGCAAGCTTGAAACTCTATCCGGTAATTGTTCATGAGTAGATTTTAGAAAACGAGCGGTTAAATTCAATATTTCGTCCTTAGAGTTAAAATACTCAATCGCTCCCTTTGCAGTTGTTGCCTCAATACGCCTAACCCCCGAAGCAACTGCACCTTCCGAGATAACGCGGAATGTTCCAATATCACCCGTTCTAGTTACGTGCGTGCCACCACAGAGTTCTGTTGAATAACGTGCTTTGGCTGCATCCGCTTCATATTTACCCATAGACACAACCCGAACTTCTTCTCCATATTTCTCACCAAAAAGTGCCATTGCACCTGCTTTAATAGCATCTTCCGGTTGCATCAATTGGGTAACCACCTCCGTATTTCCCCTTATTTGTTCATTAACTTCATGTTCAACTATTCGTAACGTTTCAGTTTCTACTGGACGCGAGTGGCTAAAATCAAATCGCAGCTTTTGCGTATCAACGAGTGAGCCCTTTTGCGTAACATGGTCACCTAAGTGCCTTCTTAATGATTCATGCAAAAGATGTGTTGCTGAATGATTGGCCCGCAAGCAGGATCTATATTCGGCGTCTACCTTCATTTCAACGGTATCCCCTAGTGAGAAGGACCCTTTCTCAATAACACCAATATGGGTGAAAAGGTCCCCCACCCTTCTTTGAACATCTTTCACTCTAAACGAAGCTTCCGCACCAATTTTTAGATATCCCGTATCACCTACTTGCCCACCGGACTCGGCATAGAATGGTGTCTGATTACAAATTATCGTCACTTCTTGATCTGCAGGAAAGCCATCAGTCGTCTTGACACTTTCTCCATTGATTATTATTCCTACAATCTCGCCTTCCGCTAACTCAGTAGAATAACCTAAAAATTCGGTTGCCGATATCTGATCTCTTATATCCAGCCAAAGTGATTCGGTGGCAAGTTCGCCCGATCCCGACCATGCGGCCCTGGCTGCGGCTTTCTGCTCTGCCATCGCCTGATCAAACCCTAATAAATCAACCTTCCTACCTTGTCCGCGTAAAATATCTTGGGTTAGATCCAAAGGGAAACCGAATGTATCGTAGAGCTTAAAGGCTATTTCGCCTGGCAGGTTTTCAGTATCTGACAACTTGTTAGTAGCATCTTCCAATTGCCGCAATCCTCTAGCAAGTGTTTCTTTAAATCGCGTTTCTTCCAGCTTCAGCGTTTCGACGATTAAACTTTCCGCCCTTATTAGCTCGGGAAATGCTTCGCCCATCTGTTTAGTCAAGGCAGGAACTAAGCGCCACATTAGCGGCTCCACACAGCCTAAAAGATGCGCGTGTCTCATGGCCCTGCGCATGATACGTCTTACGACATACCCCCGACCCTCATTCGATGGAAGAACCCCGTCAGCGATCAAAAAGGATGACGCTCGCAGGTGATCTGCAATAACTCGGTGAGAAACCTTAGCTGAACCATCCGGATCAGTATTGGACACATGTGCTGATGCATCTATCAGAGATCTCATGAGATCAATCTCGTAGTTATCATGACTACCTTGAAGAATTGCAGCAATACGTTCCAGCCCCATACCAGTATCAATAGAAGGCCTCGGAAGATTGACCCGTTCATCCTTGGCTATCTGCTCATATTGCATAAAGACCAGGTTCCAGATCTCAATAAATCTATCACCGTCCTCGTTGGAACTCCCAGGCGGCCCACCCTCAACATCCTCGCCGTGATCAAAAAATATTTCTGAACATGGCCCGCAAGGGCCTGTATCACCCATAGCCCAGAAGTTATCAGACGTGGGAATTCTTATTATTCTCTCGTCATTTAAACCTGCGATTTTTTTCCATAACGATGCTGCATCCTCATCCTCTGAGTATACCGTTACCAGCAGTTTTTCTTTCGGCAAGCTCAAATCCTTGGTAACCAACTCCCAAGCGTGTTCGATTGCATTTTCTTTGAAATAATCACCAAAAGAAAAGTTACCTAACATCTCAAAAAAAGTGTGGTGTCTCGCTGTATATCCAACATTTTCCAAATCATTGTGCTTGCCTCCCGCCCTTACACACTTCTGGGAGGTTACTGCCCTTGAATAATCACGGCTCTCCATTCCGGTAAAGACGTTTTTAAATTGGACCATACCAGCATTGGTAAAGAGCAAAGTCGGGTCGTTCCTAGGCACGAGTGGACTCGAAGCAACTACTTGGTGCCCCCGCGACTCAAAAAACTTTAAAAATACGTCTCTTATTTGATTCGTCGTTTGCATATTTCACCGGCCCTAACAACACCACCTACCATATCGTTACAAAGCGTAAACGTTAAGTGTTATTGTTTAATAGACCGAGTCCGCTGTGTCCAGTGAAGGCAAAATTAATGAACCATAATAATGGCTAAATTAACCGCCGCCCAAAGAATATCGCCCAGTGCCTAAAAATTGATTAAGCGGTGTAATTATTCGTCTGCCTCTTCCTCAGATTCAGGGCCTACTAGCATCGCCTCTGCTACTAAACCAGCATTTTCTCTAACAGCATTTTCAATAGTCGCCGCAACTCCAGAATTTTCCCTAAGAAACTTCTTGGCATTTTCGCGCCCTTGACCAATTCGTTCGCCATTATAACTAAACCATGCACCCGCTTTTTCGACGATATTAGCGTTCACTCCAAGGTCTAAAAGCTCACCAGTTTTAGAAATGCCTTCCCCATACATTATATCAAACTCCACTACCCTAAATGGAGGGGCCACCTTATTTTTTACTACTTTTACTCTTGTTTGGTTACCTACAATATCATCTCTATCTTTTATTGCTCCTATCCTTCTTATATCGAGACGGACAGACGCGTAAAATTTAAGTGCATTACCACCTGAGGTAGTTTCTGGGTTACCAAACATCACACCTATTTTTAGTCGTATCTGATTAATGAAAATAACAAGGCAGTTAGACTTCGAGATTGATGAAGTTAACTTTCTCAAGGCTTGGCTCATCAACCGAGCTTGGAGACCGACGTGTGTATCACCCATCTCACCTTCCAACTCAGCGCGCGGAACTAGGGCCGCAACCGAGTCAACAACTAGAACATCTATTGCACCTGAACGTACAAGCGTATCCGCTATTTCAAGGGCCTGTTCACCTGCATCAGGTTGAGAGATTACCAATTCATCAATATCAACTCCAAGTTTTTTTGCATAGGCAGGGTCTAGAGCGTGCTCTGCATCAACAAATGCGCAAACTCCCCCTTTTTTTTGCGCTTCCGCTGCTACATGCAATGCCAAGGTTGTCTTGCCTGAGCTCTCAGGCCCATAAATTTCAATTATTCGCCCCCTCGGCAGACCACCGATGCCTAATGCAATATCTAATCCTAAAGAACCGGTTGAAATAGCCTCAATATCTACAGACTCCTGCGTCTGACCCAATTTCATCACCGATCCCTTTCCAAATGCTTTCTCAATTTGGCCAAGAGCTGCTTCTAATGCTTTCGATTTATCCATTGTATCCTGTTCTATTACTCTTAATGGTGTTACAGCCATATTCTTTCTCCATTCTTAAAACTGTTATCGACCTCTTGCAAACAATCTCTTAGTCAAATTACTTTCTTAACATTTTTTAAAGTTAATCAGCTTACAACGCTGAACAGATCAACGAGGATCGCTATCTTATCATTTGTACACTATTTGTTCTAGAAAAAAAAGTCGTATTCATGTTTTGTTCATGGCTATATCTAGGATTTGATATAAGAAGAGACGCCAAATAATCCGTAGGCACCAAGATAATGTAGGGGTTTACAACACGTATACTATAAATTTTCTGGTGTTAACCAAATTTTCGATTTTTCAATTGGTACACATAACTTATTATTTCAGCAACGGCTTTATAATGCTCTTGCGGAACCTCATCATCAATCTCCGCTGCTGCAAAAAGTGCTCGTGCCAACGGAGCGTTCTCAACTATCGGAACGTCATTGTCATTAGCTACATCTCTTATTCTGAAAGCAACTTCATCAACGCCTTTTGCAACTACCTTAGGCGCCGCCATTATTTCCGAATCGTACTTTAATGCTATTGCATAATGCGTCGGGTTTGTAACAACTACGTCAGCGGTGGGGACCGATGCCATCATTCGTTCGCGGGCTCTTTCAGCTCTTATCTGCCGCAGTCGACCTCTAATAAGCGGATCGCCATCTGTTTGTTTGAGCTCATCTTTTACTTCTTGCTTCGTCATTCTCATTTGTTTTAAAAACTCGTAGCGTTGATACAAATAATCAAGACCAGCAATAAAACCAACGACGAAAACCGCAACAACAAACATTTCTAAAATAATGAATCTTGCCTCATTTATGGTGGCTGCAATATCCATTTGCATGAGGAGTTCAACACGGCTTAACTCTGGTATTGCCACAGCCCCGACAATGGCCGCCACTAATGCTAGCTTTAACAAGCCTTTAGAAAATTCCGTCAAAGACTTCAGGCTAAAAAGCCTAAAAAAACCTTTGATCGGAGAGATTCTGTCTATTGAAGGGGTTAAGCTTTGCCCGCTAAAAACAAAGCCACTAACAATTAACTTAAAAAATATAGCCAATGAGAGAAGAACAAATATTAGTGGCCCAAGACCAATTATTAGTTGCAATAGCATATCAGAGAAAAGATTCCCAATGTTTGCTGGGTCAATATTTATAGCGTGAAATTTGTCGAAAACCCCACCGGCGGCCAAAAAAAGATGCTTGGCCATATATGGACCTAGAACGCCTGCGATTAAGGCGCCGCCAATCATAATTGCTAAATGTGATACTTCTTGCGAAGTTATAACTTTGCCTTTATCGCGAGCGTCTTGGAGCTTCCTAGGTGTAGCCTCCTCGGTTTTCTGTGATTGATCTTGTTCTTGGGACAAAATATCTGCCTAGATTTAGTTAGATGTTAGATACTGATTTAAATTATTAGCATAATATTCGATGAATATTGAGAACAAACCACTGATTATCATGGAAAAAATTAATAAGCCACCCGCCAATTGAACTGGCAAACCCACGAAAAAAATTTGGAGCTGGGGCATTAATCGAGCCAACATCCCTAGTCCCATAAAAAATATAAGGCTTATTACGATAAATGGAGCCGTCATTTGTAAGGCCAAACGGAAACTATCTGCTATTAAACGTGCTATAACGAGGGCACTATCGCCCCACTCAAAAATTGAACCCGCAGGGAAAACTTTGTAGCTATCAACAATTGCCAAAATAAACAAATGATGCATGTTCGTAGCGAAGAGTATCATCACTCCCATTGTAGTTAATAGTAATCCAGGCAATGAAGCTTGACTTGATATGCTAGGGTTAAACACCTCCGCGTTGGCCATTCCAATAGTTAAACCGATTATTCGTCCCACAGTATCAAGTGTAAGCAACATTATTCTCGCCACCATGCCTAAATAAACCCCCACCACAATTTCAAAAAATAAAAGTTTAAAAAGCGCAGCAAGGGACTTTGGTTCAAGTGGTAAACTCGAAGAAATGAGGGGAGAGACAACAACGGTGAGCAACAAAGCGAAGAGAAGCCTAACACGCATTGGCACGAATGCTTCTCCGATACCAGGCAAGATCATTACCGCTGCAGCGACACGAGTAAATACTATTAAGAAAGAAAGAACTTGGAGAGGAAGAAACTGTTCCAAGGCCATAATCAACAATCAACCCCTTAGAGTTAGGATGATACTTGTTATCAAAGAGCCTTTATTAAGTTAGCCAAGGCCGATGATTTTATCACCCAAACCAATCATAAATTCTGATATTGTGGTCAACATAAACGGTAGCAAAAACGCTAATGCCGCGAATACGACTATAATTTTTGGAACAAAAACAAGTGTCATTTCCTGCAATTGCGTTAGAGCTTGAAATAAGGCGATGATCAAACCTACTAGCAATGCAATGCCCATAACTGGTACAGCCATGGTCAGCACCACGGTTATTGCTTGCCTTCCAATTTCAATAGCTTCAAGTTCGTTCATCAGAAGTGACTTTTCTTTATTTTTTTATCGGGTGCATTTCTGAAAGCATATTAAAAGTCTAAATTGGCATCCTCATTACTTCCTGATATGCCTGGATCATTTTGTCTCTAATTGTTGTTACCAATTGTAGGGTTGATTCTGCGCTGTTGATGGCAGACACAACGTCGTTAAGATCTGCGTTCCCTGTTATACCCTTCATACCCATGGCTTCACCAGCTTTTAGCGTTTCTATGCTATTTTCTGTAGCGTCTTTCATGAAGGAAGAAAAGTCTTGACCGGCCCCCACTTTCTCTACTTTCTGCGCAGCACCACCCAAGTTTGATATGCTAGGCATACTCTCAGTGATTTTATCTACCATTTTCTATCCCATTAGTCTTTTGCATGATTATAACTTAAGTTGGAACTCATGGCTATCTGGAGAATTAACTCCGTAATAATTCTATTGTACGCTGTATCATGGCTTTCGAGGCTTCAAGGACGCTCAAGTTCGCCTCATAAGATCTCTGCGCTTCCTTCATGTCCATCATTTCGATTAGCCCATTGACGTTAGGCCTCCTAACATATCCCTTATCATCTGCCAGAGGATGATAAGGCTCATAGGCGACTACAAAATCTGAGCTATCCCGCCCAATTTTAGAAACTTGGACCATATCTGCCCCTAGTTTGCGGTCTAAAACGTCTTTAAATACAATAGTCTTACGGCGATACGGATCCGCGCCTTGACTTCGACCAACAGAATCCTGGTTGGCAATATTTTCCGAAATGACCCTAAGCCTTGTTCCCTGTGCCTTCATACCACTCGCCGATATTTTTAGCGCATTGTTTAAATCTACAGCCATGCTTCAACCCCCTTTTAATAAAACCTAACGATTAACGCCAAGAGCAATTTTAAACATAGATAAATTTTTCTTATAAATATTTGCGACCAACTTATAGTTCATGTTTGAATCATTAACCTTTATTAATTGCTCTTCCATAATTACCCCATTTTCATTTGGGTTCATTTCATATATATCTCTGCTTTTTTCTTGAATTGTTCTAAAATCAGCGCGTTTAATAGTGCCCATCAAATGACCTTCTGATGTCTTTGCTACGGGTATATCTCTTGTTGTGTTTAACATACTTGAAAAATCAGGCGCCTTAAGGTCTTTTGCCTTATACCCTGGGGTATCTGCGTTTGCGATATTTTGAGCCAAAACGGTTTGCCGTTCACTTAACCAGCTCATTTTACTATTAGTCAGCCTAAAAATATCTAATTTGTTTAGATCCATAATAAATCCTAGTTCTAACGATAATCTAGCATAGACATGCAAAACTCATACCAACATTTACAGAGCCTTTTAATGCTCATTTTCGTTCGAGCGGAAAGATAAAATTAAAACTGGCTAATTCTTGTTTAGAACTGTAAATTTCGGCATATGAGCCATCGACAAGCAGCTTTTGCTATTAAAGACACTGCCCGGGATAAAGGAAATCCAAAAGTACTTGCAAAAGGTTTTGGAGTAGTAGCGGAAAAAATCCTTCGTCTAGCTTTTGATAACGACGTCAAAGTAAGAACGGATCCAGACCTAGTCGAAATTCTCTCAGCCGTAGAGGTTGACTGCGAGATTCCAATAGAGGCACTAGCAGCTGTTTCTGAGATACTATCCTACGTATATAAGGAAACAAAAAATCAATCAGTTAATGATGCAGCCGAACCATTCAATGAGTGATAAATCACTTGAATTTTTAAATAATCGGCTCGAAAAAACTGAGCAAGCCCTGTTCCAATTCAAGTTGGATATAGAAAAAGATCCCTCTTCTAAGCTTCCCTCAGATTTACTATCAATGGTTGATGAGATTTGCGGGCAATTACCCCGCCTGCCCACAAACACGGCGCGTAAGATAGCGGTGCGGTTGCAGCCAATGCTCCAAACTCTTGATCAAATCATCAAAAAACTGGAAGCAAGCAACTCGGATCCAATAAAGAGCGATAAACATTTCGTCAATAAAGCTGTAAAACATTACAGGCAAGTTCAAACTACTAGAAAACTCTTATGATACCAATAAACTAAAATGCTGCTAAGTAAATTAATTAAAGGCTCTTTGATGTTATGGATTTAAGCGTTTACATTCGGTTTATTGTTGCTTTGATATTTGTCTTATCACTGATAGGCTTGATATATTGGTGTGCACAGCGATTTGGTTTGAGACGCGTGTTAGGTGATTCAATAGCAGGGGGGCGTATCGAAATCATCGAAACTAAGAGAATTAACACCAAATTCCAGCTTGTATTGATACGCCGTGACGCTGCTACACACCTAATCTTACTGGGAACAGATAATGGCGTGCTTATAGAGACGCTTAACGCGAATGAGAAACAAAAGGCCGATAGCAAAAATATTTCAAAGAAAATAACTTCAAATGAACTCTCTGAAAAAAAATAATCGATAGAGGTGTCTGAACGATGTCTCAACAAAACGTCTCGTGCCGCGCAAAAAAAATTTTTATTACACTATCGCCACTTTTTTTAGCATTCATTTTAGTCATCTTGGCACCTGATGAAGCTCTATCACAAAGTCTAACTTTGGATATTGGAGAACCTGGTGGATCAACAACAGCACGTATTATACAACTTGTAGCCTTGATAGCTGTGCTATCATTGGCGCCTGGATTACTAGTTACGATAACTTCATTCACTAGAATAGTTGTTGTGCTATCACTTCTTAGAACTGCGCTAGGAACGCAACAATCGCCTCCCAATGTTGTTTTGATCAGCCTAGCGCTATTCCTTAGTAGTTTCATTATGGCCCCCACTTTTGAACAGGCTTGGAAGTCAGGTATTTCGCCGTTAATAGAGGAACGCATAGATGAAAAAGAGGCCTTTGAAAAAACTGCTAAGCCATTCCATGATTTTATGTTGAGGCAGGTTAGGCAAAAGGATTTAGAACTTTTTCAGGATATATCAGGAGCCGAAGCCGGTCCAAGCAACGAAATTCCTCTGCAGGTATTAGTCCCGGCATTTATGATAAGCGAACTGAGACGAGCCTTTGAGATAGGGTTTTTAATTTACTTACCGTTTGTTATCATTGATATGGTAGTAGCTTCCATCCTCATGTCGATGGGAATGATGATGGTTCCTCCTATAATTGTTTCCCTGCCATTTAAATTAATATTTTTCGTCCTGGTTGATGGATGGTACTTAATCGCGGGTTCGTTAGTTAAGAGTTTCGGGGCTAGTTAGCAGAAATTATCACTCGACAATATCTTTGATTATTGAATTTTACTTAACGGTTGATCCCGAAGCTTCTCTCTATAACTTGTTAAAAAGCCCTGAAAACGCCCTATCTCTTGGAAACGTTCGGTAAGTGTTCTGAAGTCTTGCAAGTCCTCTGCCGTTTTGTTTGTGATGAGACGAAAAGCCTCTCTGTAACGCGTTGAGTCCATCATGGCCGCATAAACTTGGCGCGCTTCATTAAGCTTGTCCTTCTGACCATTCATAGATAATGAAACTACCCAATTTACAACCAATGTCGCTGATAAGTCACTCAGCCGCCTGCCATCTTTGCCAGTATCACCTATCAGTCTTTGATAAATCAAAGCCGACCGTTCCCAATCTTGAGTGCGCCAATAAATATCTGCCCTTAATAGATCAGCTTTTCTAGAGTCGTCGTTTTTGATCAATTTTAATGCGCTTTCGCTATCTCCAAGCTCAAAAACGCTCCTCGACCTTAAACGTTTCCTCTCAAGTGCCAGTCGGCTGTCCAATCCAGGCGAAACACTCTCATTAAGGGCATCAAGGGCCAATCTTGGTTGCCTATCCAGTAAACGTATAAGTGCCAGCTTACTTCCAACTATTGCTTTCTGCTTTCCCCTTAATCTAAATTTCACTTGCCTATCTAGCAGTACAGCGGCTCTGTCTAAAAGATCCACTTCCACAAGTCTATCCGCCAACCGTTGAATTATTCGATCACCCCTCCTTCCAACGGGAGTCAGCTCTCTAAACTGGTCGTACATGGACAGAGCTGTAAGCGGCGTCATACTATCAGCAGTACCATCAGTGTATATACTCGAAAATTCATTAATCATTCGTTTTGATACTACACGTGTTTCAACATTGTTTGGAAAAAAGGTAACCGCCTGTCTAAGAGCAGAGAGACCTGATACAAAATCCTTTTCCTCGAGGTAAAGCTCTCCTAGACGCCGTAACAAGTTGAATTCCAACTGATCTCCTCGCCAAGCAAATCTTAATTGCTCAAGTTTTTCTATAGCCTCAGTGCGCGTTATGACATTACTCTGGAGATCGTGCTCTATTAGCGACCGCTGCGCTCTAACACGCGCCCATCGATCCGGGGCTTCTATTAAGCGGCGCCAGTAATTTAGTGCTGTAGTAATATCATTGGATGCGTATAACACTCTCCCCCTAAGGTAATTCAAGCGCGCCTGTTCACCAGCAGTCGGCTTACCGTCGGCGATAGTATCAAGGAAAACTCCTGCTCCCCGGTAATCCTCCGCTCGTATAGCAGCTTCCGCCGCCCACAAAGCTAATTGTGTAGAGAAATTTCTTGGATAATCCCCTGGTATTTCACCAGCTCGCGCAAAGTGCTCAATCGCCGCTGCCCATTTTCCTTGCGCAGCATTAGATGCTCCTCGCCATAACTCTGCCTCGGAAAAACCGTTCAGTAGCCCGTTGTCCAACTCTTTCTCTGCTTCAGCAAAACGCCCAAGAATAAATTGACTTGCACCTCTGAGAGCTATCACATCTGGTCGTCTTGATAATTCTTCATCCACAGATGAAATCGTTCGTAACAATCCCATGGTCTCTGCTGATAATCCTTTAGCAAAGTAAAACTGAGCCAAGCTTAACCGGGGGCCACTGCGGGCGATACTTGTGGCTTGTGAAATTTGGTTCTGAATGCGTTGTTTAAAATCGAGAAACTCGTGCGGTTTTGCACCCTGTCTCCAAGAAGCTAAATTGAATATTCGCCCCGGCTCTAATCCACCAGGAAGCCCATCAGCACTTCTAATCGACAATGTTTTCTGCGTTACTACTTTTGATGGATCCGAAACCTCTAAACCCTTAAAACTACTAGCAGTGACCGCAACACCATCTGGCATAACCCTTACTTCTAACTCGTCTATCAATGGTTGAATTACGATTCCTTGAATACTCTTTAGTAAATTAAACTGAGCGAATGTTTGGTTTTCTTCTACACCTCTGCTTAAAGGTAAAATAGGAACTATAAACAACCTATCGCCAACTTCTGGATCCGTTACTATTATAGCTTCGCCAATCCCTTCGGCCAGAACAAAAACTCTAGGTCCTTGCGGACTGGTTTGTTGCGTGACAAATTGGAGAGCAACATCTGGCCTCGATTGTTGGGGCACCAAATCTACGACCCAAATGTTGCCATCCCGCCAAACCGAAGCCGAAACCCCATCAACTAATTTTGCTCTGAATACAGTCCCTTTATCACTACCGATCTGCTGCGGAAGGCTAATTATTTGTAAAATTTCACTTTTCAATTTGGAAACGTCTAACGAAACTTCTTGGTCAAATACTGCCCATAAATAACCAGCACGAGTGAACACCGCTGCTGGAACGTTCTCTGACCACCCAAAACGCATTGAGCTGACATTATTAGTCTTACTGAACTCAATTGATATTTGCCCTTTTTTTGAAGCCGCGACAGGCAACACTGCGGTGGCGTTGGTTGAAGAATTTACCTTCCATTTTGGATCGCTTAAAAAATTCTGATTAATAGACAAATCTTTTACTAGTTTACTTGGTTCAGGCGACCGAGTTTCTGGTTTTTTCTCCGGCTCCAAAACGCTATCACTTTTGTTAGCATTAGTGTTCTGACCTTTGGTTGGTTTTAGTGTTTCCTTGATATCAGCCTTGGGTAATGAAACATTTTGCCGTAAATCTTTACTTTCTTTTTTAGATCCACTCTCCAACCCTAGTTTTTCCGCCAATGCTATAGTTTGTTTATCGCTCTTGTTTTCTAATCTTGTACTTTTTTCTTCAGACGTATTTTTCGCCTGCGAGGAAATCTCTTTCGAATTTAGGAAATCTAAGACTATTTTTTTGTCCAGCTTTGAATGTTTAATTGCTGATTGTCTTGGATAACCAATAATAACTACAAGGTTATTATTTTTGTCTTCACTGATATTAAAACTAGAGAGACTTCTCGGCAACTGCCGCCGCACAGCCTGAAGATCAACTGAACCTTGTGAGTCGAAATTTATGCTGATTTTATCAGAACTCTTTGTTATCGAATAATTTACTTGTTTAGGCCATTCAAAAACAAGGCGTTCATAGTCTTTATGTTTTCCAACTCTAACCGACACTGGCGATTTAGTTTCCTTTTTGTTAGAAGTTTTCCGGTCTTTCGGACCTTCAAGACCATTGGACGCGCTTTCGATTTCGGGTCCTACATCGAGGATTATTTTGTTAGCAACCCGATACACTTTGTATTCAAGCTTACCCTGCATAGTTACTACGGCTTCTCGACCTTCGTCCTGTGTTAGAAGCGTTTTTATGTACTTTCCTAAATCTCTTTTGCCTTTATCGAATTTACTTGAGATGGGAGTATTAAATTCAATTAGAATCTGAGAACCAAATTTTTGAGACCTGAATTTTGCAGGTGTTTCAAACTCAAAAGTGACTCTGTCGAAATTCTTCTTATTACTAAATTGAACTTTGGCATCACTGGGCGTTGAAACCGCAACCAGCGGCAAACAAAAGAGTACCAAGAAATAACCTACCGGCACTAATGTCGCTATAAACCTAATCATTTTTGCCAATTTTTGTGTATCATGACGTCAACCCGACGAGCCCGCTGGTGTTCCAATTTGATTGGCGTCGTTAATGAATTTCTTTTGAATTTTGTATCTGCAAAACTAAGAATTTTTAAGTTTTTTCTATAACCAGCAGATTTAAGTGCCTGTGCGACCGAGTAAGCTCGCGATAGTGATAATGTCCAGTTATTTTTGTATTTTGCCCCCACGGCCATTGGGGTGGGATCAGAATGCCCTACCAGAGATATATCATTATTAAAGTTTGATAGTGTTTCAGCTATGAGGGAAAGTGCCTTGATTCCGGAGTCGGATAGATCTACTTCCCCTTTTTTAAATATCAGTATTGTAGGCAGAGAAATAATGAGGTTATTTGAATCATAGGAGAATACTACATTTTCAAACACCTTCTCCTTTTTTAGAGATGGCTCCAAAATGGAACGCAAATAACCAAGGTTTAATCCATATCGAGTACTTCGATGATCTAATGGTGTACTATTTTCATAATTCTCAATGGAGGAGGCTTCCAATCTTTTCTCATTATCCAAAGAGCCTTTAAAGACATCCCAAGCACTCATCTTTATTGTAGACATTGAAAAAATCATAATGAAAAACGCTAGTAACAAAGAAATCAGGTCGATAAAAGTGAGTAACCATAATGGCCTTCTATCTTCCGCAACCACATTGCCAACTGTTATTTGATCAGTTTCAAATTGTTCATTAATTAAATCACGATATAATTTAACCATTGGCGTGCCCATCTTTGCCTGGAAGCTCATCATTTAGTGGGGATCTAAATTTAAATATTAAGAGGTCAGGATTACCTGTTTCTAGACCTACGGCCACTGAACCCTTAGGCACTGCTTTTTCCAACAAAATTGACATTATTACCGAACAACGTTCTCGAGTAAGCTGATCCTTGAACTTTTCCTTTAGACTGCTCTCATATCCGAAAACTATTTCCGTATCCAGAGGATATTCATTTTCCGCCCGGATAATTATAACCGACAATCGTTCCAGAAGTTCCTCTAGTTTATTGAGTTGAACCGCTCTTCCCTCTTCAAAAATTAATTCAATGGGGATATCGATTTGAGCAGTGTCACTGTCATGCGAAATCTTCAGCCTTTTATCACGAAATAAATGTTGGAATAGCTCATCTAAGTCATTGAAAACAGTACGCGAGACTACCGAGTTTTTTAGGGGTCTGAGTTGAAAAAGTTGTTCTGGGGACACAACTGCCGGGAAATTTGCCCTAATGCTTTCTACAACTTGCGTGGTTTTTTTCTCTTTGTAAGTAGATATAGAGTTTATGAATATAAAGAATGCTAGAAGTAGGAGAAATAGGCTTAAAAAAAGCTGGGAATTGCCTACCTGGACCGAACTGTTATTACTTTTCATCAATCATTATCAATCTAACAATAGTTTAGAGTTGCTTTTACAAATCCTTGTGTGCTTTTTTTAAACGGCAATAGATCTCTCAATTTTCAACTTCATGGACTTTTTTTTAAAAAACAATTCTACTATCAGTTCAACTTTGGCATCTCTCGTCGATCTGCAATCCTTGATGTAATTTCTTTGGCTCTCTCAGGTCTCATTTTAGCAAGAATGGACGCCGACTTTGACGCCTTCATCCGCTCGAAGACTTCAAGCAGAATATCGATGTCTAGTTCGTCAAATATGCGCGCAGATTCCTTTGGTTTCATCTTTTCATAAATAGCCACTAACCCACCAAACTTTTCTTCTTCCTGGGCATCATATTTGGTGATGAGAGTCTCGATATCTGACTTTACCGTCTCGAGTTCATTAATTCTTGCTTCGAGCCGATTTTCTGCGGCCATGAGCAACCCCTCTCTTTGAACGATTGTCTGCTCTCTGGCGTCTAGCTCCTTCCGCCGTCGCGATAACTCTTGCAAAAGCTCAATTTCGGATCGAGTGAATAAAACTGGATCGAGTGGCTGTTCTTTTTTAGATGCTTTCGCTTGCTTACCTTTGGTAAAACTTTTATCTGCCGTCGAACCTTTATCACCTGGGACAGTGTCTTCATTATTTCCTTGCGCCTCGGCTGGAGTTGCTATGACGGAAATATCACGCTTCGTTTGATTTTCGTCAAAAAAATTCGGTATGCGGATAATTACCAAAACAAAAGATAAAAGCGCCACCACTGGCAATAAGCGGAACTTAGAAAATATGTTGTAGGCTGTTAACGAATTGTGGTGTCTTATTTTCTGTAAGGCTTCATTATGAGACAAGCTAGCGTGTTTTTTTTCACGCACGCTGGTCAACCTCTTTTCCATTCGTTGCTCAAGAGGCAACTCACTTTTTTTTATGGTTATGAACTTACCATTTTTTCCATAAATCATTTTATTTTACTCGCCTTAGAGCGCTCAATAGCTCCCTTTCAACCTGCGATTGTCCATTGTCTTTGAAATCAATACCACTGGCTGTGCTGGCTGGGTCATCTAGCGGTTCATTATCTAGGGATTTCTCATCTGCCTCCTTTCCAACTAACAAGTCGTTTGAATTTGTTGCTATTTTTTCAGCCAAACGGTCGGCTCTTTCTACAAGAAACGCAAGCTCATCTCGCATTGACCGGCTTTTTGCATTGGCCTCAGCTAGCTCCCGCGATACTTCCTCTGCTGTTGCTCGGATTCCAGTAAGACTTTTATCAGCTTTTTCGCTAATATGATGAAACTCGCCCATAAGCTTTTCTAGATTTTTCTTATCTGACCTCAATGAGGACAAACGCCTACTAAGGCTGACTGCACAAAAGATGGTTGCTACGAGAAGAATTATTAAAATTCCATCAATAAGATTTAGCCATCCCATTTACTTCCCCAAATAATATTTACATGTTTCTTAATTTTTTATCGACTTTCACCGCCATATTGCCACCTTTTTGTCCCATAGACCCAACAAAAAGAGGTATCTCACCACATCTTAGTTCAATCGGTGATGTTGGCACAGCATTAAGCATCATTTGCGAGCCAGGTTTCCAATTTACCACGTCGTTTAAGGAAATAACTAGTTGATCTAAAACCGCATCAAGCTCTATCTCTGTCTCCCATAATTCATTCGCAAGATGAGTTTCCCAGATTGAATCGCGTCCAAACTTTTCCCCCATAAATTGCTGGAGTAAAAGTTCTCGGACCGGTTCCAGAGTAGCGTAGGGAAGCAATAACTCTATCCTACCTCCCCTGTCCTCCATATCAATTCTGAGCCTCGCCAAAACGGCCGCGTTTGCAGGTCGAGCGATCGTAGCAAATCTTGGATTAGTTTCAAGTCGGTCAAAACGGAAAGTAACTGGACTTACTGGATCAAAAGCGGCCGACATATCACTAAGAACTACTGTAACCATACGTTCAACTAAGTTTCTTTCGATAGTTGTATATGGGCGCCCTTCTATACGCATTGCAGCCGTACCTCTTCTTCCACCTAACAGAACATCTACAATGGAATAAATGAGACCGGAGTCTACCACCATCAACCCAAAGTTATCCCACTCTTCTGCCTTAAAAACACTTAACATAGCAGGCATGGGGATCGTCTCCAGGTAGTCACCAAATCTAATAGAGGTAATACTATCAAGTGAAACTTCTACGTTATCAGACGTCAGATTTCTTAAGCTTGTCGACATCATCCGAAGCAGCCGATCGAATACAATTTCGAGCATTGGCAACCTCTCGTAGGACACCATTGCCGATTCTACGATAGCCTGAATTCCAGTTACTAGATCTTCATCTTCATTTTCTTCTAAACCTA
>CACHDV010000002.1 GCA_902578675.1 uncultured Alphaproteobacteria bacterium | reverse complement strand
GTGGTGGCTCTCAGCACTTCCACCATCAAATTTTTCACCGTCCACTGAACCAACGAAGTCAATTACGACGATATCACCATTTTTCGATGCTCTCTTTGTTTTTATTGGCTCTGAACCCTTATGCTGCTCAGCCAACTTCGATAACGCGTCCTCTATATCCTTCTCATCGGCCTCCGCCACAAGCTTTTCTAATTTGATATCAGAGAAATCCAGCGGTTTAATCTCCGGCATCAATTCAACAGAAAGATTAAATTCTAAATCCTTACCCTCATCAAAAGAAACCACTTCTATGTTCGGCTGGGCAGCAGGACGCAGCCCACGCTCATCGAGGGTCTTTTGTGACGAGTCGTTTACCGATTTTTCTAAAACCTCACCCAAAAGAGATTGACCAAACCTCTTTTTCACCAGCGCTGGGGGAACCTTGCCTGGTCTGAAACCGGGAAGCTGAAGGGTGGGAGCGATCTCTTTCAAACGCTCATCAACCTTGTTATCTATTTCGGAGGCAGAGATAATTACCTTAAACTCTCTCTTTAAACCCTCCGCAATCGTTTCTGTAACTTCCATAAAACTTATCCGATCTAATTCATTTAATATCAGGCTAACACAAGCATAGCGTGTAATTACGGTTCAAAACTCTCATCGAGCGCCGTATTTATTTATTAAATATTGGCCCGAATTTTACCGTTTGGTGCGGGTGAAGGGACTTGAACCCCCACGGCTTTCGCCACCAGAACCTAAATCTGGCGTGTCTACCAATTCCACCACACCCGCTCAAAACGATCTAACTCATATAGGCACTCGCTAAATTTAACATTAATCAGCATGGCTACCGGATGCGAGCTTATACGTCAACAATACTTATTAAAAAAAACATGGTTTATTTCTTTAAAATATTTTTAATAAGGCTAGAAGCAGCCACTTTTTTTTCCGCCTCATATACTGAACTATTAAATTGTATTTCCTTTAAATTGTACTCGTAATTAACCATTAAGCCATAAGATTGAGCCTTACCCTTTATTGACGTATCCGCAGCCCAATTCAATCTATACACCGAGGCACCGTTTGATAAATGAAAGTGCGCAACCGGATCAATAGCCCTCCCCCTGTTATTCCTGATGTTACAAATATATTCCGCAGCTAACCGTGTAAGGGGAGCTTCTAACTCGCTAAACAACTGCTTTTGCTGCCCTTTTTCTATTTCATCCAGTTTTGGCAGCAAATCTTCCAAGATATCGGCATCAGTGAAATGAGTTGTGTATTTAGCTAGATTTTTTTTCTCAGACTGTTTGAGTAGGTTATCCTGCCTTGATTCAATTTGCTCATTCAACCAATTAGCAAACCCAGGGATCGGTGAAAGTGTTGCAAAAGTCCTGAGATTAGGCGTTTCAGTACTCAATTTTTCCACGACTGTCTTTATAAGAAAGTTGCCAAAACTTATCCCGTCCAGTCCTCTCTGGGCATTAGATATTGAATAAAAAACCGCTGTATCAGCTTTTATCGAATTATTGTCTGACTTAGATTCATCTAACAGATCTTCAATATTGTTTGAAATTCCCTCAACTAAGGCAACCTGGACAAAAATAAGGGGTTCATTTGGCATATTTGGATGGAAAAAACCAAAACATCTTCGATTTGGACCGAGACGATTTTTTAGATCACTCCACGAACGTACGGCATGGACGGACTCATAGGCGATCAGCTTTTCCAGTAAACTCGCAGGCGATCCCCAATTAATCTGGACCAATTCTAATAAACCAATGTCAAACCACGCGGACAGCATAGAGCGTAGGTCGTTTGAAAGAATTTTTATTTCTGGGTAGCTTTTTACTAGGGATAACATTTCCGTTCTCATATCGACTAAAAACTTAACCCCTTCTGGTAAAGTAGTAAAACGTCCCAAAAGAACACGCCAGGTCGGCTGAAGCGCTATTTTCAATTCTTCTTCTGCTCTCAATCGTAACGATTTATTATCGGAGGAATTTTTAACGAGCTCAATTTTTTCATCAACTATCTGTCGATCCACATCAAAATCAGCTGCCAGCGCCCTGAGGAATTTACTTCGCCCATCTTCATTAAGCTCAAGATAAGTTTTGCCTATGGCTGCAGCTCTTGCCCGCAATGAGGCCTCATCACTCTTTCCTTTAATACAATCGGCCACCTCGGCCATAACTTTAATAAGATCATCTTGAGGAAGGTCGGGCCTTGGCTTTCCTGATATGTAGTGTGCCGTTGAAATAGAAAGCTCGTCCCAGGCTTTCCATAGATTAGCTATCGTTTTATCTATCAAGTTTGTTTTTCGTGAGTTGGCCATCAGATCTAACCAAGTGAAAAGGCATTCCATTAAAAGCTAAAAGTCATCTATTCTTTTGTTCTAGTGTTCTTCAGAACCAATCAGGACAAAAATAGCACAGCGACAATTTTTTAACATTTATAAAGTGGGGCGAGTGATGGGACTTGAACCCACGGCTTCCAGAATCACAATCTGGCGCTCTAACCAGCTGAGCTACACCCGCCGCATTATAGAAAGGATGTAGTAAGCTACGCTACTATTTCAGTCAACTAAAATGCCCGGATAATTTTTCGACGGCCTCGTCCAATACTGCATTTTCCTTTGCAAAACATAGTCTTATATATTTTTTTTCAAGTGACCTATTATAAAATGCACTAACAGGCACCCCCGTAACCCCAACCTCTGTTGTTAGATATTCGCAAAATTTAACATCGGTATCAGAAAACCCCACATTCTCAACATCTACAAACAGAAAATAAGTTCCTTCACAGATTATCGGGTTGAATCCTGAAATTTTCGATAATCCTTCAGCTAATCGATCTCTTTTAGATCGCATATCAATAGTTAAACGATCAAAATATGCATCGTCACCATTTAGGCCGTCAGCTACTGCTCGTTGCAGATTTGGAGGGGTTGTAAATACCAAAAACTGATGTGCCTTCGAAACAGCCTTTAATAGCTCTTCGCTTCCTGTTAAATAACCTACCTTCCAACCTGTTAACGAGAAAGTTTTACCTGCCGAACCTATTCGTATCGACCTATCACGCATGCCAGGCAATGTCATAAGTGGAATATGTTCTCGGTGGTCGTAGACCATGTGTTCATAAACTTCATCGCATATTGCTATAGCGTCATATTCTTTTACCAAATCAGCAATATGCAGCAACTCTTCCCTGTGATAGACTTTAGAGGATGGATTCTGGGGCGAATTAATAAGCACAAGCTTCGTTTTGTTTGAAAAAGCTGCACGTAAAGCCGACCCGTTCAATTTCCAGTTAGGTGGCTCAATTGATACCCGCTTAGGGATTCCTCCAGCACGCTCAATCATCGGTAAATAACAATCGTAAAGCGGCTCAATTACAACTACTTCATCACCTTGATTTAGAAGCCCTAAGAAACAAGCTGCTAATCCCTCAGTCGCACCAGACGAGACCATCGTTTCTGTTTTCCAATTAATATCGAGGCCATAAAAACGCTTGTTATGCGCAGCAATAGCCTGTCGCAATTCAGGAACTCCCAGCATTGGAGGGTATTGATTAGGCAAATCAAAAAGGTATTCTGATGCTTTTTGCAGAACCGCATTAGGGCCATAATTATCGGGAAAGCCTTGCCCAAGGTTTATAGACTTGTGCTCTACAGCAAGGCGCGACATCAGTTCAAAAACGGTAGTGCCGTATGAATTAAAAGTTAAATTAGTTGTATACATCTAACCCCTTCTAAAAGCTTATTTATAAAGCTGGTAAAGGCCACCCGAATAAATCTGTATAGAATTAAGTCTAGATGTAAAGATGTTTTACAATTATATAATTTTTAGCGAGAAAAATGCATTGTAACGACGAGATGGTGACTAAAAGCTTTTTAAGCTGCAGCACAATAAGCAAGGAGAATAATCTATGCTAGCGGAACGGATGAACCATTTGGGAACAGAAACAGCTTTTGAAGTTCTTGCTAGAGCCAACGCATTGGAGGCAGAGGGAAGGGAAATCATTAACCTAGGCATAGGCCAACCAGACTTTCAAACTCCAGAGCATATTGTTGAAGCAGCAATTAAAGCATTAAAAGATGGGCACCACGGTTACACCCCTGCAAGTGGTATTCCCCCGCTTCGACAAGCTATTGCAGATGATCTTAACAGTAGACATGATGTGACAATAGAACCCAACAGGATATTAGCCGTTCCTGGAGGCAAAGTGACAATGTTCCTCGCTATGATGATCTACGGGGAACCGGGTTGCGAAATTCTCTATCCCAATCCGGGCTTCCCTATTTACGAGTCCACAATTAGATTTTCGGGAGCAAAACCAATACCAATCCCACTTCGCGAACAAAATGGATTTGCCTTTTCCGCTGAAGAAGTGTTGTCAAAAATTAATGAGAGAACTCGATTAATAATCTTAAATAGCCCTGCAAATCCAACAGGTGGTGTAGTACCCCGCGGGGAATTTAACGCATTAATCGAGGGACTTTATAAATGGCCAGACGTTGCAATAATGAGCGACGAAATATATGGGCAAATGCTATACGATAATCGAGAACACGTTAGTCTAATAGGATATCCTGAGATAACTGATAGACTTATTCTTTTAGATGGGTGGTCAAAAACTTACGCCATGACTGGCTGGAGGTTAGGCTACAGTGTATGGCCTGAAAAGGTTGCGCCGCATGCGGAAAAATTATGTGTCAATATTCATTCTTGCGTGAATTCCTCGGCGCAGTTTGCCGGCATAGCCGCATTGAAAGGTGACCAATCTCCGGTAAAAGCAATGGTTTCGGCTTTCGATGAACGACGTGCTGTTATCGTAAATGAATTAAATAAAATTCCCGGTTTTAGTTGCATTCAACCAGGGGGAGCCTTCTACGCTTTCCCCAACATTACTAAGACAGGCTTTCGATCAGACGAGCTACAGAAAAAAATACTCGAGGACGCTGGAGTTGCGGTAATATCCGGAACGAGTTTTGGAGAGCACGGGGAAGGCTACCTCAGGTTTTCATACGCAAATTCAACTGAGAATATTTTAAAAGCGGTAGATTTAATTAAGGGATGTCTGTAGAACTCAACTGCCTATATTTTAATCAACCGCCTAATATTTCATCAATTCAAGCGGCCGCAAAGCTTTAAAAACCTTTTGTAACGTACTGTTATTATTAAAGTTTTTAGAAAACCCTTTGTGGCATAATTACTGCAGTGGAATTCAAGTAGCATCGTGGAGCGGTCAGAAATATGAAAAAACTAGAGGCAATTATAAAGCCCTTCAAACTTGATGAAGTAAAGGAGAGGCTACACGACGTTGGCATTAAAGGTATTACAGTCACAGAAGCAAAAGGCTTTGGTCGGCAGAAAGGTCATACAGAGCTTTACCGAGGCGCCGAGTATGCAGTCGACTTTCTTCCGAAGATTAAAATAGAGGTCGTAATGGAGGATGACCAAATAGACCAAGCAGTTGAGGCAATTCAGACCTCTGCGTTTACCGGCCGGATTGGCGACGGCAAGATTTTTGTTTCGACCATCGATCAAGCTATTCGAATTAGAACCGGAGAGAAGGGCCCGGAGGCCCTGTAAGATTATACCAAATAACATAGGAAAGGAATATTATGTCAGACGTTAGCTCAGTTCTAGAAATGATCAAAGAAAACGATATACGGTTCGTTGACCTTCGATTCACCGACCCGCGAGGAAAATGGCAGCATTTAACCCAGGCAGTATCGACAATTGACGAGGAATCCTTAGTAGAAGGATTTATGTTTGATGGCTCATCAATAGCCGGATGGAAAGCGATAAACGAGTCAGATATGTGTCTGAAACCCGATCTTTCGACAGCGACGATAGATCCGTTTTTCGCGCAAGCTACCTTGGTGCTTGTCTGCGATGTTTCGGAACCCACCACAGGGGCCGCTTACAATAGAGATCCAAGATCGACAGCTAAGGCCGCGATCGAATATATGGCCAGTCAAGGTATTGGAGATACGGCATTCTTTGGCCCGGAAGCAGAATTCTTTGTCTTTGACGACGTTAAATTCGATGTTCAAATGAACCGGGGTTATTACGAAGTCGATAGTTCAGAAGGGCCTTACAATACAGCTAGAGAGTATGAAGAAGGAAATCCAGGCCACCGACCAGGAGTAAAGGGTGGTTATTTTCCGGTCCCCCCCGTAGACTCAGAGCAAGACCTAAGAAGCGAAATGTTGGCGGTTATGGAAGAGATGGGCGTCGAAGTGGAAAAGCATCATCACGAGGTGGCACCATCGCAACATGAGTTAGGAATGAAGTTTGGAACGCTCATAGAAACAGCTGACAGCCTCCAGACATACAAATACGTGGTACACCAGGTAGCCGCCTCTTATGGGAAAACAGCTACATTTATGCCAAAACCTGTAGCAGGCGATAATGGATCGGGCATGCACGTACATCAGTCAATTTGGAAAAACAACGAACCGATGTTTGCAGGATCTGAATATGCGGATTTGTCTGAGACTTGCCTGCATTACATTGGAGGGATAATCAAACACGCAAGAGCAATAAATGCTTTTAGTAATTCAATAACGAATAGTTACAAGAGGTTAGTTCCGGGATTTGAGGCACCCGTTCTTTTAGCTTACTCATCTCGTAATCGATCAGCTTCCTGCCGAATTCCCTTCGTTAGCAATCCAAAAGGAAAGCGCGTTGAAGTCCGGTTTCCTGACGCCGCTAGCAATCCCTATTTGGCTTTTTCAGCGATGCTTATGGCAGGACTAGATGGGATAAAAAACAAGATACACCCCGGTGAACCGATGGATAAAGACCTATATGAACTCCCTCCGGAGGAATTGAAAGATATTCCGACGGTATGCGGCTCTTTGAGGGAAGCTCTTGCTGCACTCGACGCGGATAGATCGTTTTTAACGCAAGGCGGTGTTTTTGATGACGATCAAATTGACGCTTACATCGAGCTAAAAATGGAGGAAGTTTTAGCTTTTGAACAAACTCCGCATCCAATAGAGTTCCAGATGTACTATTCAGTTTAATATCATAAAAATCTTGTATCAGTAGGAAGCCTTGGTGTTTTACCAGGCTTCCTTCACAAGCTTTTCTTTTATAACTTCAACTCAACATTTTTTGTAAAAAAGTCGCTAGATTTTAGGCCACTACCCGTTAAAACAACAACGGTAGTTTCATCGGAACCAATTAAATTTTTTGCCCGCAGCTTACCCAATCCAACAGCAGCACTAGCACATGTTGGTTCAACGAAAAACCCATTTTTTGATAAGTCAAGGGTAGCTTTCAAAATCTCCTCTTCAGTGACGGCTAAGCCGCCACCGTTCGTTTTTTTTAGGATATCCAAGATTTTCGTGAGCCTAATGGGTTTCTTAATCGCAGTCCCTTCAGCAATTGTTTTTGTAAAAGTCAAGCTTTCTAGAGCCCCCATTCCGTCTCTCCAGCACGCGACTATTGGACAGCAGTTTTTTGGCTGGACAACAAATATTTTAGGCAACTTCAAAATTTGTTTTGCTTCTAATAATTCCATAAACGCCATGTAACATCCCAAAACGTTACTTCCAGCGCCTGTTGGAATAATTATATTATCAGGTGCGTTGAAGCCAAGGTCTTCCCACAATTCATAACCCAATGTTTTTGTCCCTTGTAAAAAAAAGGGGTGCCAATTATGGCTCGCGTAGAAAATATTTTTTGCCATCTCCAATGCAGCTTGTTCCGTATTCTCTCTAGTGCCAGGAATTAAATGAATTTTTGCTCCGTAAGACTTTATCTGTGCGATTTTAGGAGGTGAGGCATTGGATGGAGCTACGATATTAACAGAGATACCTGCGGCTGCACCGTAGGCAGCTATTGCAGCCCCCCCCGTTTCCTGAGCTATCTTCCACCACTTCTTGGATATCTTGCTGCTTTAAAAATGACATCATTACGGAGGCCCCGCGATCTTTAAAGGAACCGGTTGGCGAGAACCACTCCAATTTAAACAAGGCTTTAGTTCCTCTATAACGAAATGGCACTAATGGTGTACATCCCTCTCCTAAACTAACTGGATTCGATATTTTGCAAGGAAAGGCTCTCTCATAACGCCAGATTGATCTGGCACTTTTTTTGATTGATTGCGGAGTAATTCCATCGGTTTTAGAAAAACTTAATGGTGTTTTTTCTTCTGAGCACCAACGGGGCTCTCTTAAGTCATACTTCTTCCCATTATTTTCATCAACTAGGAAAGCTTCTCTCATAATCTTAAATTCCCTGCTCGACGAGGCCAACTAAACTGCGAAAGTATAACTCACAGCTGGTATATAATAACAAGATGTTGTATTTTACAAGCTACACATATACTTTATCGGGTGTGTATCACCCTACAAAATATTATGTTGGACCGGTAACTTATGAACGACTTATTTCAATCTTTATCTAAGACAAAAGAGACGGATTACTCCGCTAAAGATATTGAAGTTTTAGAAGGTTTAGAACCGGTAAGGCGGCGTCCAGGAATGTATATTGGAGGTACTGACCAGCAGGCAATGCATCATTTAGTTGCTGAAGTCTTGGACAACTCGATGGATGAGGCGGTAGCCGGACACGCAAACAGAATTGAATTACATTTAACGAAGAACCAATCAGTAATAGTCACTGATAATGGTCGGGGTATTCCTGTTGATCCACATCCAAAGTTTAAAAACAAATCTGCCCTGGAGGTTATCTTAACAACGCTGCACGCTGGAGGTAAGTTTTCAGATAACGTCTACAGTACTTCGGGAGGGTTGCACGGAGTAGGAATATCCGTGGTTAATGCATTATCCGATAGCTTAACTGTGGAGATCGCTAGAGATCAAAGATTATTTTCCCAACAGTTCAAGCAGGGCACGGCTTGTAGTAGTCTTATAGATGAAGGCCCTGTCAGAAATAGACGAGGCACTAAAATTTGTTTTCATCCAGATCCAGAAATCTTTGGCAAAAGTCTGAAATTTAAGCCCTCTGCTTTGTATCAAATGGCAAAATCCAAAGCATATTTATTCAGAGGTGTAGAAATAAGATGGTCATGTGATACAGAACTAATCGCGAGTGACCCAAAAACTCCTGATGCTGAAACAATTCACTATCCAAACGGATTAACCGATTATCTAAAAAGCGAGTTGCAAGACAGAAAAATCATTGGAAACGCCGTATTTTCAAACGAAAAAGACACTGAAACAAATGAAAGGATTGAGTGGGCTATTGCTTGGCCTGATGACAATGACGATGGCTTTTTAAGCTCTTATTGCAATACGATTCCTACACCACAAGGTGGAACGCATGAAGCTGGACTGAAAGCTGCACTTCTTAAAGGAGTACGAACATATTCAGACCTATCCGGTATGGCCAAGCGGGTATCTCAAATAACTACGGAAGATATAACAATGGGCTGTTGCATCGCCTTATCGACTTTTATACGTGACCCACAATTCCAGGGTCAAACAAAAGAAAAGTTAGTAAGCGCACATGCAAATCGATTAGTAGAGCAAGCTATTAAAGACCACTTTGATCATTGGTTGTCAGGCTCTCCGGAACTAGGCAAACAGCTTATTGAGCACTTTATAGTGAAGGCAGAGGAAAGACTACGTAGACGCCAGCAAAAGGAGGTCAGCAGGAAATCGGCAACTCGCAAGCTACGTCTTCCAGGGAAACTGACTGACTGCAGCCTTGGGGATGCTAGTGGCACAGAACTTTTTATTGTAGAAGGTGACTCTGCTGGGGGCTCGGCTAAACAAGCTCGTGATCGAAAGACCCAAGCTATACTGCCACTCAGAGGAAAAATACTTAATGTCGCAAGCGCATCGGCCGAAAAGCTTCGTGCAAACCAAGAGCTTAATGATTTGATGCAAGCAATCGGTTGCGGAACTGGAGAAAATTACAGCGAAAATTTATTAAGATACGAAAAAATAATAATAATGACCGACGCTGATGTGGACGGCGCACATATAGCCTCATTACTTATGACGTTCTTTTATAGACAGACACCTAAGCTTATTGAGAATGGCCATCTTTTCCTAGCGATGCCACCACTTTTTAGAATAACACAAGGAGGCCAGACTTATTATGCCAAAGACGAAGCCCATAAGGACGAAATAATCAATGAACAATTATCATCAAAAATAAAAATTGAAATTAGTCGGTTCAAGGGATTGGGAGAAATGCCCGCGTCTCAACTAAAAGAGACAACGATGTGCCCAGAAAAAAGGAACTTGCTTAAAATAACAGTGCCAAATTTAGATTGTTTAGATACTAATTCCATGAAGTCTAAACCAATGACCCGGCTGGAAGTTGATAAAACTGTAGATACGCTAATGGGTAAAAAACCTGAGCTTAGATTTGCATACCTGCAGGAAAACGCTAAATTTGTAACATCCATCGATGTTTAAATCTTTAATTTATTATTTTCCCTGAAGAGCAAGCCTTTCTAATTTTTCGTAATCAACCTTTGGTTGTTTGAACAGCTGTTGAACCGCAAATTCCCTAGCCTTAACCATGTTAACCAAAGCTTGATTGAAAGGAACACTTATATTCAGAGCTTTTGCTTCCGACACCAACGCCCCATTTAGTGAGTCGATTTCGGTTAAGCGGCCCGCCTCAATATGCTGCAGCATAGAGGGTTTGTTATATCGACTGCTTGATAAATCTTTGACGTAAGTAATCATATCTTTTTTCGGTGCTTTGATACCTTTTGCTTTAACCACAGCCATAATCTCTTCAAGTATTTTTGTTTGCATTTCATCCGCGGCAGTGTTTTGGGATATTTCGCCAGAGCGAAGTCCAGTTACGGCACACAACGGATTGATACCACAATTTACTATGAACTTGCCCCATATAACGCCAAGTATATCGTTTGTTATTTGCGGACTTAATAATGCGTTTTGAAAAGCGTTTTCAAGACTTTTTAACCTTGGTGAGATGGATCCATCTAGTTCACCAATAAATGTTGATCCACCATTCGTATGGTTCACGTGGCCAAGATCTTCCAGTGCAGCACTATGATAACTAATTCCCCCCACAACCCTCTTTGCTCCCAGAACTTCCGACAACGACTCTATGTTACCGATGCCATTTTGAAGGGTTATAGCGTAACCATCAGGTTTAAGCACGCTGGCCGCAGAAAGAGCGGCAGATTTCGTTCCTGTAGTATGTGCGTGGAATAAGACAACATCAGCGCTATTTTTAAAATCATTCTCATTATCACTAATGTTTATTTTATAAACTTTTTTTTTTCCTATCCCCGACAAACGAAATCCATTTTTTTTAACTGCATTTACATGATCTCGATTAACATCTAAAAAATTCACCTTGTAACCAGCTTCGATGAGACTTAATCCGTAAACACCCCCCATCGCTCCAGCTCCAATTACACAAACCCTCATACCGCTTCTCCATTAAAATAAGAAAAAACCTGCCTTCATAAACTTCCTCGTCTGTACATTTCTATATGCAATACTCCTTCATCATCATAAGGCTTGGAAACCGTCTGATATTGAAGGCTATGGTAGAAGCTTTCAAGGTAATACTGTGCATTTAATCTAATAGGACAGTGTCGATAATTCGACTCACACCACTCATGAGCCTTTTGCATGAGCTTCCTTCCTAACCCACGATTTCTGTGGTTTTTTGAAACAATAACGCGTCCGATCGACACTTCCTCATACAAAGACCCGGCAGGAAGTACTCGACAATATGCTAACAGTTTACCATTAGTTATTGCCTGAATATGCTGTGAAACTATATCAAATTCGTCAATATCTTCATAAATACATTTTTGTTCAATTATGAAAATCTGTTGGCGCATTTTTAATATCTGGTGAAGCTGATAGCTGTTCAGTGCTCTAAAGCCTAGGCATTTCCATTGAAAATTTTCCGAATTATTCAATTTAAAACTCCATTTTTTTGCATTCGCTTCAAACGCTTCTTAGCAACCGCGCTGAGTGGCGCCAGCCTTATTTTTTTTTCTGCCAAATTGGCTAACCATTCCTCTAAGACACGCAAAGTTGTTAGTCTTGGGTGTCCAATTGCAATGGCTGTCCCCTTATCAAGGGCTACCCTCTCAACTTCTCTCAGACGACGAACTATTTCATCTTCTTTATCAATGTCGTCCAAAAATACATCTCGCGAGACGACAGGCACGTTAAATTTATCTCCAAGTTGGCTAACAAGAGAGTTTGACGCCGTTAGAGAATCCAGAAAAAGCTGCCCAGAACTCTTTATCTGCATTAATACAATTGACATTGCTCGGTAGTCGGCCGTGAATAAACTTCCCATATGATTGTTCACACCAATCGCTCCCGGAAATGCATATAACGCCCTCGCTAATAGCTTTTTAATTTCCATTTGGTCCATATTGACCATCAGAGCACCGGGACCAGGGTCCGCGGCGCCTCTTGGCTCCATAGGCAGATGAATCAGTAGTTCATGCCCCTGAGCTCGAGCAGATTGGGTCTGTTTAGCTAAGTCTTGAGCATAAGGGAGATATGACAACGTCAGTGGGGCTTTTAAACTAACAGCCCAGTCCGAATGAAGTCGATTGAGCCCCATATCGTCTAAAACGATAGAAACCAATGGCTTATTTTCTGTATTTTCAAACGGTAGAGCGTGCGCCGTCCAACCGGCTCTGCTAGTTCTCTCATCTTGTTTTAAATCAACAACTTTTTCATTTTTAAATTGGTCTAAATTAGGTAAAGATTTAGGTAGATCGACTGATTTCTGAGCCTCAGCAATTATAGCTTCTTTAAATTCTTTGTTTACGATACGTCGGTCTATTTCCTCTGACGAATAACTTATTTTATCTGAATGGTCAGGGGAACCAATATAAATTCCTATCGTAATTCCCGAGCTGAACACGAGGAGGCTACCGAGCAATAGAATCATCACACGTTGAGATTTTGAAATTTTAAGAAACGAAAACATAGCTATAAATTATTAATTGCTTAAACTATGTCGGAGGGCACATTTTTTCTTCTTCATTGTCGCTTTATCCTATCTCTTTCTTCCTGGCTCCCCTATTGATATACTTATATTACTTTACAAACTAGATCAGATCATCCGAAGGTCGCTAAACGAGAAATGTTTTTGTTAATCGATAATTACGACAGTTTTACTTATAACCTATGGCATTTTTTAGGCCAGTTAGGTGCTGATGTACAAGTCGTTCGCAATGATAAAATCACCGCTAAAGAAGCGCTTGAACTAGAACCTGAGGGTATCATAATATCACCAGGCCCCTGTGATCCAGATAGGGCTGGAATTAGCTTGGAAGTGATTGAGACTGCTCCTAAAAACCTCCCCATATTTGGTGTTTGCTTGGGGCATCAATGTATAGGTCGGGCTTTTGGGAGCAAAATAATTAGAAGTACAGAACCTATTCATGGGAAAATAAGCGCGATTAAACATAAGAACGCAGAAATCTTTAACGGGATACCTACAACATTTTCGGCCACAAGATATCATTCACTAATTGTAGATAAAGAGAGTCTCCCAACAAGTTTAAAAATTACTGCCGAGACACATGACGGTATAATAATGGCCTTATCGCATACGTCTCGGCCAATCCACGGCGTTCAATTTCATCCAGAAAGTATAGCCTCAGAATATGGTTATACATTATTGTCAAATTTCCTTGTAATAAGTGGATGTAAAATAGCTTCGTTAGAAAAGTTGAATAGTCTTCAGCTTAATCTTAGGAAGGCAGCAGAATGAACGGGAAAAATTTAAACCTAAAACCACTAATTCAAATTGTTTCCGACGGATGTTCATTAACTGAAGACCAGTCTAAAGAAGCTTTCGACATCATAATGACAGGTAATGCTACCCCGGCACAAATAGGCGGCTTTTTGATGGCCATGAGGGTGAGGGGGGAGACAACTGAGGAAATCACAGGCGCAGCTCGGGCTATGAGGGAAAAAGTGATAAAAATTAACGCTCCTTCGGATGCTCTAGATACAGTTGGTACGGGCGGTGATGCATCTGGCACGTTTAATATCAGCACAGCAAGCAGTTTTGTGGTTAGCGCTGCTGGTGTGCCTATTGCTAAGCATGGAAACAAAGCTCTTTCCTCGAAAACAGGAGCAGCGGATGTTCTAAGCGAACTTGGAGTTAATCTGAACTGTGACATGTCAGTTATTCAAAAAGCTATGGACGAAATTGGCATTTGTTTTCTAATGGCGCCAAGACACCATATGGCGATGCGTCATGTTGCAGCGAGTAGAAGTGAACTAGGCACTCGTACAATTTTCAACATTCTCGGTCCTTTGGCCAATCCTGCGTTGGTTAAAAAGCAACTAGTCGGTGTCTTTTCAGAGGCGTGGGTTGAGCCAATGGCACAAGTATTAAAAAGCTTAGGTTCGGAAAGAGCATGGGTAGTTCACGGTTCAGACGGTTTGGATGAAATAACAACTACTGGTGTTACAAAAGTAGCTGCGCTTGATAAAGGCTCCGTTTCGACATTCACTATCCATCCAGAAGATGCAAACCTAGAGTTAGTAAGCCCCAAACAGCTCAAGGGCGGTCTCCCTAGACAAAATGCCATTGCTTTAGAAAACCTTTTAAGGGGCGAAAAGGGCCCCTATCGCGATATCGTTCTATTTAATTCCGCAGCTGCCTTCATCATCGCGGAAAAAGTTGATGACCTTAGGGAAGGAGTCGAACTAGCCGCAGAAATGATAGATACCGGCCAAGCGAAACAAAAATTAGATCAATTAGTATCAATTACCGCACATACCGGCTAAGAAATATGAAAAACGTCTTATTAGAAATTTGCGAGCAAAAACTCATACACATAGAGAAGTGCAAACAACAAAAAACAGAAAATCAATTACTGAACGAGACTAAGAACGCATCAAAGCAGAGAGGTTTTTTAAGAGCCTTAGCGCAAAAAAGTAAACATGGTTACGGACTTATTGGTGAAATAAAAAAAGCATCTCCCAGTAAAGGTCTTATAAGAAGAGAATTCGACGTAGTACACCTTGCAAAAGCCTACGAGGTAGGGGGAGCTGCCTGCCTATCGGTCCTTACAGATATCCCATACTTTCAAGGAGACGATGAGTTCCTGGTTGCAGCTAGAGAGGCTACATCCCTTCCAGTCTTGAGAAAAGATTTTATGCTAGACACTTATCAAGTAATAGAATCACGAGTTCTAGGAGCAGATTGCATTTTACTTATAATGGCAGCTTTAGAGGACTATGCAGCTAAAAATTTAGAGGATTGCGCGATTGAGCTAGGAATGGATGTTCTCGTTGAAATCCATAATGAAGAAGAACTTCATCGCGCGCTTAAGCTTAAAACGAAGCTTCTTGGGGTAAATAATCGTAATTTAAAAACAATGGTCACAGACATAAGCATGACAGAAAAACTTGCTTCTCTTGCGCCCACCGAAAAAATCTTAATTTCAGAAAGTGGGTTACAAACGCCGGCGGATTTACACAGAATGGCGAGTGCAGGAGCACGATGTTTTTTAATCGGGGAATCGATAATGAAACAGAAAGATGTAGAGAAGGCTACAAAATTACTTTTAGAGAAATCAACTCAAGAAAACGTGTAAGAAATGTCCGACTTAAATCATTTTGATGGTAAGGGAAACGCCATAATGGTTGATGTTTCCAGTAAAGAAATAACCGAGAGGATTGCTGTCGCTTCTTGCGATGTGCACGTAAATCCAGCGACAATGGCGTTAATTCTGGAAGGAGGCATAAAAAAAGGTGACGTGTTATCTGTGGCAAGATTAGCTGGTATTTTAGGTGCAAAAAAAACCCCCGAACTTATTCCGCTGTGCCATCCTTTAGCTCTCACATCAGCCGAGTTGGATCTAAGATGCGATGAAAAACTTGGCATCATTAAGATAACCTCCAAGTGCAAAATTAATGCGAGAACAGGGGTGGAAATGGAGGCCTTAACGGCTGTCAGTATAGCAGCTTTGACAATCTATGATATGTGTAAGGCTGTAGATAAAGGGATAATTATTAACAATATAAGGCTTCTTGAAAAAACAGGTGGAAAATCGGGGCAGTGGCGTGGAAAATAAGTCTCTATTATCCGTTGAAAGTGCACTGGAAAAAATAATTAAAGATATTTCTGTTGTCTCTACAGAAGAGACTTCACTTACATCAGCCATAAATAGAGTGACTGCTGTAGAGGTTCGCGCGAGACGATGCCAACCTCCTGTAGCGGTATCGGCTATGGATGGATATGCTGTAAAAAGTATGGATGTAAAGACGTCTCCAAGAAAACTCGTATGCATTGGAAGCGTCCCCGCGGGTAGCAATTTTCGTGGACACCTCAAAAGCGGAGAAGCCCTCAGGATTTTTACTGGTGCCCCCGTACCTAAAGGGGCTGACACAATTGTCATACAGGAAAATGTTGTTGCCACCTCAGAAACTTATGGATCAGAAATTACCGTTTTAAAAGGTGCAAAAAGAGGAATTTACATCCGAAAAGCAGGCCTAGATTTTAAAACTGGTGACGTTGGCATTCCAAAAAATAAAAGGCTTACTTCGCGAGATATCGGATTGGCAGCAGCCATGAATGTACCATGGATCTTGGTAAGACGTCGCCCTCGTATAGCAATTATCGCCACTGGTGATGAGATTGTTCGACCTGGAGAACTCACTTCGAAAAACCAAATTGTAAGCTCCAATAGTTACACGCTGCACGCCTTTCTGACGGCTCTTGGGGCTGATGTTCAAATTCTTGGTGTCGCACCAGATGATACAGATGCGATTGGGTTACTGGCAAAAGAAGCGGAAGGATCCGACCTATTGGTGACTACAGGTGGCGCCTCTGTAGGAAAACATGACTTGATACAGGAAGCACTTAGCGCCCAGAAATTTGGCAAAAACGCCCTCAAATTAAACTTTTGGAAAATTGCTATGCGACCGGGTAAACCTCTTATTTTTGGCAAGTTGCAAAAGAAACCCTTTATTGGGTTACCAGGCAACCCAGTTTCAACAATGATTTGTGGTTTAATTTTTCTAAAACCTGCAATTGAAACCATGTTAGGTTTAGAAATCAAACAGGAAGTCGAATTTGCCACACTCGCTTATAGCTTACCCGACAATGATGAAAGACAAGATTATCTCAGGTCCTTTGTTTTTAAGACCAAGTCAGGAGACCAATTTGTTGAGCCTTTTGCCAAACAAGATAGCTCTATGATGGCTTCACTTGCGAAAGCTAATTGTTTAATTGTTAGAAAACCATTTGATAAAAAAAGAAAAAAGGGTGATTTAGTAAAAATAATTAAACTTGATACGTGTTTATAGAGTTTTCTACCTCATTAAAAAGCAGACAACTTTTAGGATAAGTATTCGCAAAATAATTGTCTTATAAAATTAGCATAATTTGGAGGTTTCCAGTGCATCAAGATGGATCGCAATTATTAGAAAAACGTATTCCTTCACCTAAAGCCGACTGGTTGTCTCAAATAAAAGAAGAAATAATTGAGCCAGAAATACCAATAATCGACCCACACCATCACCTTTGGGACATGAAGGGAAATAGATATTTACTAGATGAGTTATTAGAAGATATAGGTTCAGGCCACAACATTGTGGCCACCGTGTTTCTTGAATGCGCGGCTATGTATCGGTCACGTGGGCCAATAGAAATGCGGTCAATCGGTGAGACCGAGTTTGTTAACGGCATTGCAGCAATGAGCGCAAGTGGAAAATACGGAAAATCAAAAATTTGTGCTGGGATTGTTGGTTTTGCTGATTTGACATTGGGCGCTTCAGTATCTGAGGTTTTAGAAGCGCAGGTCAACGTGGGAGGAGGACGATTTAAAGGTGTAAGATACGGTGCTGGGTTCAACGAAAGTGAAGTTATAAATAACAGTCACACCAATCCACCTCCTGAGTTGTATAAAAATAAAAAATTTAGGGAAGGATTCGCAAAACTAGCTGATTATAGCCTCTCGTTTGATGCGTGGCTTTATCATACTCAAATTAACGACGTTAGCATGCTCGCAGACGCCTTCCCAAATCAAAATATCGTGCTCAACCATTTTGGAGGCCCAATAGGCATAGGACCTTACGCGAATAAAAGGGCCGAAGTTTTCGCATCTTGGAAACAATCGATTTTGAATTTATCAAAAAGATCAAACGTATATGTTAAGTTGGGAGGCTTGGGGATGGTTCTGAATGGCTATCAATTCGAAAATCGGCAATTCCCGCCAAGCTCCGATGAGCTAGCAAACGAATGGAAACCATTCTTCGAGACAACCATAGACGCTTTTGGTCCCGAGCGTTGTATGTTCGAAAGTAATTTCCCTGTTGATAAAGTAACGTCTTCCTACGCTGTTTACTGGAATACATTTAAAAGAATAGTATTGGATGCTTCGCCTACTGAAAAACGTTTCCTATTTCACGATACCGCAAAAAACTTTTACAATCTGGATGTTTAACATTTACTGAAAGAAGGCTACTTTTCCTCGTTTGCAGCGCCTATTGATTGACAAGGACATAGAACTAAAGTAGAACAAAAATAATTTTGTTTATGATTTGTTCCCTCGCGTAGAGGTATTAGACATGCTTACTAAGAAACAGCTAGAATTATTAACTTTTTTAAAGAACCATCTTAAAAAAAATGATGTGCCACCCTCCTTTGACGAGATGAAAGATGCATTAAACCTTAAGTCTAAGTCTGGGATACATAGGTTAGTTTCGGCTCTTGAAGAAAGAGGCTTCATAAGACGGTTGCCAAATAGAGCAAGAGCAATAGAGATAATCAAAACAACCACGATAGAACCAAGTTTAAAAAGCGGCACCGGAATTTTGCCGCACAGACAATTTTCGCCCAACGTGATTCCGGGAAACTTCCCCCGAGCAATCAGATCTGAAAGTAATGAAGACCATCAAATAATAGCTTTGCCCCTCTATGGTAAAATTGCTGCCGGTAATCCTATTGAAGCAATTAATGACTCATCCCAGAACATTGCGGTCCCCAATAGCCTTATAGGACAAGGTGATCACTACGCTCTGCAGGTGGAGGGAGACTCTATGGTGGAGGCGGGTATATTTGATGGTGACACCGCTATCATCAAAAAATGTGAAAACGCGGAAAATGGTACAATAGTCGTGGCTTTAGTAGAAAATGAAGAAGTAACACTGAAAAAGTTAAGAAAAAGGAACGATTCTATAGCACTTGAACCCGCAAATCCACAATATGAGACCAGAATCTTTGGTCCAGATCAAGTTAAGCTACAAGGCAAACTAGTTGGCATCATAAGAAAATATAACTAGTCAAAGCAAGATACCGACTTGTATCGGTCGTCCTGCTGCAAAATAAGCAGCGCAACTAACAATATTCTTTGTTGAGATTGGAAAATTAGAAGCGCCTCGGAAATTTTATTTATAGAGGTATCCTATTCACAAAAAGGCTCTAGATTTGTATAGATAATAATAAACTTATAAAATCTTAACTAAGTGAATAACACTTCAATAGAAATGGCAATTGGCTAGTGCAAAGTATAGCAAAGAAGAGAAGATAAGTATGACCGTAATAACCCGCTTTGCACCATCACCAACCGGTTTCCTGCATATTGGAGGCGCGAGAACCGCTTTATTCAACTATCTCTTTGCGCGAAGCAATAATGGAAAATATGTCCTTCGCATCGAAGATACAGATCGTGAGCGTTCTACAGAAGAGGCGGTTGGAACGATAATAAATGGACTTGACTGGCTAGAACTTTCAGGTGATGAGCAACCAGTATTTCAGTATTCACGGCAAGAACGACATAAGCAGATTGTAAACACACTCCTCGAACAAGGAAAAGCCTACAAGTGTTATTGCTCAGCTCATGAATTAGAGGAAATGCGCGCCCTAGCTCGACGTGAAGGTAAAACTGTTTTATACGATCGAAGATGGCGAGAAAAAGACCCTATTACGGCACCACCTAACGTTAATCCAGTTGTGCGTCTAAAGAGCCCATTAAAAGGTTCGACAATGATAGATGATCTTGTACAAGGTCGTGTAGAGGTAAAAAATGAACAATTGGATGATTTTGTAATTTTACGTGCAGACGGTACGCCCACATATATGCTTTCAGTCGTTGTTGACGACCATGACATGGAGATTTCGCATGTTATTCGGGGCGACGATCACCTCAACAATGCATTTAGACAATACCAAATTTATGCTGCCATGGATTGGCCAACTCCGAAGTTTGCTCATATACCTTTGATTCATGGGCAGGACGGCACGAAACTATCAAAAAGGCATGGTGCACTTGGGATTGATGCCTATAAAGATCAAGGATACCTTCCCGAAGCTTTGTGCAACTACCTTTTGAGACTTGGGTGGGGTCACGAGAATGAAGAAATTATAACAAGAGAGCAAGCGATAGCCTTATTTGAAATAGGCGCGGTAGGTAAATCCCCTTCTCGATTTGATATAAAAAAGTTAGACAATATAAATTCGAAATACATGAGAGAAATGAGCGAGGCGCGTCTATTACATTTGCTTGAAACTCATCTTTTAAAAAACCTAAATGTAACTTTAGATCCAATCAAATTAGAACGACTGAATAGGGGTTTAAGTGGACTAAAACTGCGCGCTAAGAATATCAATGAACTAGCAGCCAGCGCCATGATATATATAGTTAGTCCTTCAATAAACATGGATGAGAAAGCTGATAGTATTTTGAGCAAAGATGCTCGACAGTTGATTGGGGGTCTTTTAAAACCATTTAATGAACTGACAAATTGGAACAAAACAGAAATCGAAGAAACCCTCAAGAACTTTGTAACGTGTCGTGATATCAAATTCGGTTTAGTCGCTCAGCCACTGCGGGCGGCTCTTACCGGCACCACATCGTCACCAGATATTTTTGAGGTAATTGAAATTCTTGGGAAGGATGAAGTTTTGCAAAGAATTGAGGCAGTTTGCTGAAATAGATTTTCGAAGTTACAATGTAGATTGGATTACCTTTCTGAGGGTTTTAGCAGAGTAAACGGTTAGTAAAAGAAGGAAAAAAGGAATGAACGAGAAAAACTCGGGAACGTTCACACTTATAAACGATAAAACCGGTGATAAATATACACTTCCAGTTATTGATGGCACCACTGGGCCAAGTGTAATTGATGTGAGAACTCTCTATGGAGAAACAGATCACTTCACCTTCGATCCTGGATATACCTCGACAGGATCATGTGAGTCCGCGCTGACGTATATAGACGGAGATAAGGGTATTTTGTTACATCGCGGTTACCCGATCGAGCAATTGGCGGAGCATAGTAATTTTTTAGAAGTTGCGCACCTGCTTTTATATGGAGATTTACCTAATAAACAGGAATCCGAAAAATTCGTCAGCGCTATCACCTACCACACAATGCTTCATGATCAATTGATGAATTTTTACAGGGGATTTAGACGCGACGCTCACCCAATGGCCATAATGTGCGGTGTTGTAGGTGCACTCTCCTCTTTTTATCATGACTCAACAGATATAGCAGACTCACACGCTAGAATGGTTGCTTCTTACCGCTTGATTGCAAAAGTACCAACAATAGCAGCCATGGCCTTCAAATATTCTCTTGGACAGCCTTTTAATTTTCCTCAAAACAAACTGACTTATGCTGAAAATTTTCTCCAAATGTTATTTGGTGTTCCTTCTGAAGAATACGATATAAACCCAGTGCTCGCTCGAGCAATGGATCGTCTTTTAATATTGCATGCTGACCACGAGCAAAATGCTTCAACCTCCACCGTTAGGCTCGCCGGTTCTTCCGGAGCCAACCCATTTGCTTGTATAGCCGCTGGGATAGCGTCACTATGGGGTCCCGCCCATGGAGGGGCAAATGAGGCGGTTTTAAACATGCTAAACGAAATTGGGGACAAATCTCGAGTCGGTGAATATGTAAAAAAAGCAAAAGATAAAGATGATCCCTTCCGTCTAATGGGATTTGGTCACCGTGTTTATAAGAACTATGATCCAAGAGCAACAGTAATGATGCAAAGTTGTCACGAAGTATTAGACGATTTAGGGATCAATGATCCACTCTTAGAACTGGCTATGGAATTAGAAAAAATAGCCCGTGAGGATGAGTATTTCGTGGAACGTAATTTGTATCCAAATGTAGATTTCTATTCTGGAATAATCTTAAAAGCAATGGGTTTCCCATCAAGTATGTTCACAGTTTTATTTGCAGTTGCGCGAACAACCGGCTGGATAGCGCAATGGAAAGAAATGGTTGAGGACCCCAAACAAAAAATAGGTCGACCGCGACAGCTTTACACGGGCCCCACTAAGCGTGATTATGTCCCGATAACAGAGCGTTGAATGGTTGCATTTACATCATTTTGAATAAATTTATTAAAAAATAAACTTGTGGTGCAAAATTATCACACCTGACTAATTGCGAACATATAAATAATGATCTCAATTGACTTCAGAGGCCGAAAGCTTTAAGTGATCGCTTAAACGTTTACAAAGGGAGCCGTTTAACATCTTAGGCTTTGACGAACTCGGTTTAAGTGAGCAACTACTCTCTTCAGTTGCGGACGCAGGATATTCCAAACCAACCCCGATACAACAGCAAGCCATACCGGCTGTGTTCATGGGGAGCGACATCCTCGGATGCGCTCAGACAGGGACAGGAAAAACCGCTTCTTTTACCCTACCCATGATTGACATTTTAAGTGCGGGCAGAGCAAAAGCTCGAATGCCTCGGTCGCTAATCCTATGTCCAACGAGAGAATTAGCAGCACAAGTTTCAGATAATTTCCAGACCTACGGGAAAAACAACGCACTATCAATGGCACTGCTCATCGGTGGGGTAACGATGACCAGTCAATTGCAAGCATTAGATAAGGGCGTAGATGTCTTGATAGCTACACCAGGACGACTCCTTGATCATTTTGAACGCGGAAAAATCTTGCTCAATGATGTGAAAATTTTAGTGATCGATGAAGCAGATAGAATGCTCGATATGGGCTTTATACCTGATGTTGATCGTATCGTTTCCCTTCTCCCTAAAAAACGTCAAACCTTATTTTTTTCCGCTACGTTAGACAAAAGTATCCGAAAAATTGCTAATAGTTTTCTAGTCAATCCAAAAGAAATTTCCGTAGCGCCCCCGTCTTCAGCCGCTGAAACTGTCATACAAAGATTAGTTTTTACTGAACAGAGAAATAAACGCTCGATATTACGTGAGCTGCTCGCTAACGAAGAGGTTTCTAACGCTGTAATATTCTGTAATAGAAAAAGAGATATTGGAATTTTATATCGTTCTCTTTTAAAACATGGTTTTAACGCGGCGGAACTTCACGGGGACCTACCCCAAAGCTCCAGAACATCTACGCTAAATAGATTTAAGTCAGGAGATATACAACTGCTTATCGCCAGTGATGTAGCCGCACGTGGCCTCGATATAGCGGATTTAAGCCACGTAGTTAATTTTGATGTTCCGAGCAATGCTGAAGATTATGTTCATAGAATTGGACGGACCGGAAGAGCCGGAAAAAAGGGGAAAGCATTCACTTTTGTCACCTCCGAAGATGAAAAATATATAGAAGCCATTACAGCCTTAATTAAGAAACCAATAGAAACACTCAACGATCATGAAAAACAGAAAACGTCCCAAACCAGCATAGAAAAGCAACGGCGTACACCAGTGCGCAGAGGTAAAACAAAAAACACTAAAAACGGTGTTTCAAAAAAGAATCTTAGTTCTGAAAACAATCGTTATGGCGAACGAGTCCCTCCGCCAGTTCCTACAAATGAACCAACGATTGGTATGGGTGACCATGTCCCCGCTTTTCTTTTACGCCGCTAGTTTAGAGAAATAGATTACTAATTTAAAAGAACAGCAGAGACAGCCATTGAAACGGCGGCTTGCGAAGGATCTACAACTGGTATTCCAAGGCTCTCTTGTAAATCATGTCTGTAGCGTGCCATACCCGCACACCCCAGTATTAATACCGATGATTCGTGATTATCCCTTAACTTTCTTCCAACTTCCAGGAGCCTGTGAAAGGTCTTCTTTTCATCACTCAACTCAGCTACCCCCAGTCCTATAGCCAGGTCTCCGGCAAACCGTTTTTCCAGCCCCAATGACCTTATATATCGTACGTGTCTGGGAACAGACGTATCCAAGATCGCTAGTATACCAAACGAAGAACCTAGTGATAACGCAGTAAGAATGCCACTTTCAGCAATACCAAATACTGGTTTATTAGTTACTTCCCGTGCCGCATAAATGCCGGGGTCTGAAAAACATGCTATTACAAATGCATCAGCACTATTATTTCGCTCAATGATGTTTATAATCTGAAGAGCTGCAGTATCTGCATCCTGTTGCGATTCTATACCTGGCGGTCCATCTAAATTGGTTACACTTTTGATTATTGGTCCGTTGGCTAATCGCAATGGTTCTAAAGCTGTGTCCATTGAGCTTGTGACATGCTCATTACTATTGGGGTTTATAACAATAATTTCCTTTGCTCGACTCATCTTGTTTACACTCCAATTAATCCCTTGCTTATAATTTCATCAACATCATTAGAAAGATGGTTCGTAGCTTTAATCTTATGTAGACTTTTTATCATTAATCTTCTTTGTTGGTCGTTATGTTTTTGCCAACGCGTTAACGGAAGTGCCAGTCTAGCGGCCACTTGGGGATTAAATTTATCGATACTAATTACAGCATTCGAAATCAACTCGTAACCACTACCATCACCCTTGTGAAAATGAAGAGGATTATTGGAGGCAAAATTGCTCAGCAAAGAGCGCACTCGATTAGGGTTTGTTAAGTCAAATTTAGGATGGCGTATCAAAGAAGCTACATCTTCATAGGTATTCGGCAGTATTGATGTTGCATAAAATCCAAACCACTTATCAAGTTCTAGTGGATGTTCCAGCCATGTTTTGTAGAAATGTTCTAATGCCTCGTTTCGTTCAGGTTTATCAATGTTGTTCAAAGCATCTAGACCACCAATGACCATGGTCATTGAAGTAGCATTTACTGCTTGATCGAAAGCTAATTTAATTGATTTCGAATCCTCATTTCGAACAAGTATTTTCAAGGCGGCATTCGCTAATGCTCTATTACCCATAGCTTCATTGGAGAGGTCATCTAAATTGTTTGCATTTTTTGCTGTGTCGTAAACATCTTCAAAAGTTGATTTTAATTTTCTAGCTAATATCTTGCATAAACTCACTCTAGATTGATGGATAGCATTCACGTCAATCACATCGATTTCCTCGAGTATTTCTCTCTCTGTGGGGATCTGAATTAATGATGCTTTTAATGCACTATCTATATTTTCATCCAGAAGAATTTCATTAATCGCTTCTTCATAAGCGCCATCTATCTCAGGATTATTATTGCTGCCCGTGTTTCTTAACATCTCCTTTATCAAGGAAAACGCATAGACTTGTGTTGCATCCCAACGTACATATGGATCATGTTCATAACGCATTAGCACCAGAAGCTCCTCCTTAGGTGGTATTCTCAAGAGCTTGACTGGGCTGGAAAAATTACGAAGAATTGCGGGGATCGCAGGTTGTTGTATATTTTCAAAGGTAAAAGAGGCTTGCTCTTTATTAAGCGAGAGCTTTTTTGAGTAAGTCACCTCACTTATATCTCCTTTAAATTTTAAAGGGTACGGCTTGCCCTGCTGATCCAATAATCCAATTTCTATAATGAGAGGCAACGGTTTTTTAGAGGCTTGGTCTGCTGTCGGTCGATTAATCTGAGTAAAAGTTACATGCAGATGATTACTTTTGGCTATATGCTTTATTACAACATTTAGCTCGGGTGTTCCCGACTGTGTGTACCAATGCTCAAACAAGGATAAATCTTCGCCCGAGGCATCTTGCATCGCTAGAAGAAAATCACCGCATGTAGCTGCTTTTCCATCATGCCTTGATATATATAGCTTCATTCCTTTCTGAAAATTTTTCTCCCCAACAGTAGTATGTATTAACCGTATGACCTCTGCTCCCTTTTCATAAACTGTGGGTGTATAAAAATTATTAATTTCGACGTAAGAGCTAGGCTTTACCGGATGCGAGGTTGGACTTGCATCCTCTGCAAATTGAATTGTTTTGAGTAATTGAACATCATGAATTCTCTTGACGCCACGAGAATACATATCAGACGTGTACTCTTGATCTCTAAAGACAGTTAACCCCTCTTTAAGGCTCAATTGAAACCAATCCCTACATGTGACTCTGTTCCCTGTCCAATTGTGGAAATACTCGTGAGCGATTATTTCCTCAATTCTTTGAAAATCTTTATCAGTAGCTGTTAATTTATCGGCCAGGATATAGCGACTATTAAAAATATTTAGTCCTTTATTTTCCATGGCTCCCATATTGAAATGGCTAACAGCCACAATCATAAATAAATCTAGGTCATATTCTAGATCGAACCTATCCTCATCCCATTTCATCGCTTTTTTCAAGCATTCCATTGCGAAGTGGCATTTGTGTTTATTTCCCGGCTCGACAAAAATCTGCAATTTCACAAAACGACCCGACTTAGTTAAAAAAGTATCTTCAAGACAATCCAGCTTTCCAGCAACAAGCGCAAAAAGATAAGAAGGTTTTGGAAACGGGTCATGCCAAATCATAAAATGACGTTCATCGTCTAGATCCCCAGCATCTTGCAAGTTTCCGTTAGATAGAAGAATTGGATAATCTCTTTTGTTAGCAATAAGGGTCGCTGTGTAGATGGCAAGAACGTCAGGTCGGTCTGGAAAAAAGGTTATGCGCCGAAACCCCTCAGGTTCACACTGCGTACAGAATATCCCTTCCGAAAGATAGAGGCCCTCTAATGCCTTGTTATTTGACGGATTTATTTCACTGGTAACTTTAATCTCAAAACGTTCAGTTGGAACATCTAGTCTTAAAACCCCATCGAAAAGTTCGAAATCATTTTCGTAAAGAGCCACACCATCAAGTTCTAAACCGATCAGGTTCTGACATTCGCCGTTCAGTTCAAGTGGACAATTTTCATTCTCAAAGTGATTATTACCGTGGCCAATGATTTTCGTTGTAACAACTGTTTTTGTGGCTGATAACTCAAATTTTAAATCTATTGTTTCTATTGTATACGGTGGGGGCTTATACTCAGATAGTTTTATAACTTCTTTTTGCAAAATTGATTTTTCCTTTTATGACGCCATCCAACCACCGTCGACCATCAGGTTTTCTCCTGTAATGAACGAGGCCTCATCACTTGCCAGAAATACCACGGCGGAGGCAACATCTTCTGGTTTCCCTAGTCTGGGCCATGGCGTACGTGCGCGACTATATGAAATTGCTTCAGGGGTAATTGGAGCTCCTTTTCTTCCAGTGATTATTTTACCTGGCGCCACTGCATTGCATACTATTCCATCACTAGCATAATCACCCGCTATTTGTTTTGTCATATAAACGGCGCATGCCTTACTTACTCCATAAGCAAAGTCAAAGGGAGCCCTCAACATACCATGTTGCGAAGAGATATTTATAATACGCCCTCTAACCTCAGAGTTATCTCTTCCTGTTTGTCTTAACATCTGCTGTATCGCTCTTTTACAACCAAAAAACATTCCCTTTGCTCCAACGGCCATAACGGCGTCCCATTCCTCTTCTGTTGTTTCTAAAAGAGCTGAACGACCGTGGGCTGCAGCATTATTCACCATTACGTCTAAAGTACCTTTAGCGTCAACGGTGGACTGAACCAATGCATCTACATCTACCCACTTACTCACATCGCAGAATTTAAAAGAAGCGTCACCCCCAGCCCTCTTAATTAGGTTGATCGTCGTTTCACCACCTTCTACAGGATTTTCGCAGATATCTGCGACGATGACACTCGCACCTTCGGATGCAGCCTTAATAGCTATTGCTTTCCCTATCCCAGATGCCCCACCAGTAACTATTATAACTCTTTGTTGCAGACGCATTTTTAGGATATATCTAACGTTTTACTTAATTACTAAGCTGCTTGCTCATCCTTATTGACCGTAGTGTAAGCCATTTTACAATGCGCGGTACAATAAGGTTTCCCCTCTTCAATTGGTTCTCCGCAAAACTTGAAATCAGGAGATCGAGGATCTCCTATCGGCCAAGAGCATTTATTACGATCCCAATTGGCGAAAGTAAGGGGGGACAACTTTCTGCGCTTAGGCTCAAAAGGCTTATCAGATCGAACTATAGGAGACTGACGCTTTGGAAGCCCCATTCTATGAACTTTGCCAACTACCGCATTTCTAGTCACACCTAACCTTATTCCTATCTGGGTGATAGAAAGCCCCTGCTCCCAAAACTTTGTTAGTTTTTCAAGGCGCTCATCATTCCACACGCTGGCAGCTCGGTCTGGCATTATTTACCCCCATAATTTCGATCATTTAATTGTCTAGCACACTATATTATGTGTTTAAGTCGTGCAAGCCTACTGAATATTGTAATAACATGCAACTGCACAAATGATAGAAATTTGATTTTTTAGAATAAAAAATACCGCAGGGCATCAACTTTTAAAAACGTCACCGTCTTAATTGTGGAATACATATAATAGTCAGAACGAGAGCAGCAAGCCCAGCAGATGAAATAATTGTTAAAGCAATCTGAGCTCCAAATAAATCCGCTAATATACCTAAGTTTAATAATCCTATCGGCGCGCAACCGATGCATACGGACAACACACCCATCAGCCGACTTCTAGCATTTTTAGGAGCTAAAGTAAGGACCAGTGTGCTTTGCATCGCGCCAAACCCCGCCATGCCTAACCCCGCCACCCACAAAATTGAAACACCTAAAAAATACTTATCTACAAAGGATAGACAAAATATGCCGGAAATAAACGTTAAAGCCCCGATAGTGTAAACTTTATTAAACCAACTTGGTCTTATCAAAAAAGCAACAACAAGAGCCCCTACGAAAGCTCCCGCACCTTCCGCGGCAGAGAGTATGCCAATTAAAACTGGCTCGACTTTATAGACGTCGCGCCCTAAAACCGGAACCATAGACGCGTAAGGAAAACCAAAGATATTTAAAATTACAGTAACTAAGTACACGCCTATTAATTGCGGAGATTTTTTGACTATACTCAAACCTTCTTTAAGCAACAAGAAATATGACTCGGCCTTTTGGTTCAGCGGTTTAAATTCAAACACGAGAGAACAGGCGATACAAATACATATGAAATGCGACACTGCCGAAATAATGAATGCACCTTCTAAACCCAAAAAGCCGTAAGTCACGCCACCTAAAAATGGTCCGAGCATTCGCGTCACGTTTGTGGTGGCAGAATCCAATGAGATACCAGCGCCCATTTTTTCAGGTCCTGAAAATTCACCAACCAATGTTCTACGAACCGGATAATCAAGCGTCCAACAAGTCCCATTGATAAATACTAGGATCGCTATGTGCCATATTTCCAAGAAAGAGAAGTAAGCAAACAAAGCGAGGCAAGAAACTGAGACTGTCATGACGCTAGAACCAAGCACTAAAAGGTGCTTCCTATTGAACCGTTCGGCGAAAGGCCCAATGAAACTGCCAAAAAGCGCCAATGGAAGCTGGCGAGCTATAGTCATTAGTGCCACCAATAAAGCGGACGTGGTTACTTCATAGACAAAAATGCCAATTGCTAGTGTCTCTAACCACCGCATTGTATTTCCTAAAAACCCTAATCCCCATACTCGAAGAAAGCCGGGGTTTTTGAACAAATGCAAGGGGTTATTTCTCATAAAAATTACTTCTTTTAGCCTAATATTTTTGCTGGCAGCCACAGCGCCAAACTAGGAAATATCATTACGAGTACTAAGACTATCAGATCCAAAATGATAAAAGGTACAACCCCTTTGTACATATGCATTAGACCAATTTGAGGTGGCGCTATTGCGCGAAAGTAAAAAATTGCCCCTGCCATTGGCGGCGTCAAGTAGCTAGTCTGTTTAACAACTAAAAACAAAACGGCAAACCAGATTGGGTCGAAACCAAAATTCTGAATGATAGGAAACCCTATTGGAACGATTATTAAGATTATCGAGAGACCATCTAGAACGAAACCTGCAAAAAAAACCAGCGTTAAAATAAGGATTAAGGTTCCCCACTTACCTAAATCCCAAAATTCCAAGATCCCACGAACGGCGTCAAAACCGCCAGATGATAAAAAAACGCTTGCAAACATAGTGCCACCGACAACAATCGTCAGTATCATTGCGGTAACAGAAAGTGTCTTGATCATTGCATCAAACATAACAGACAGCGTGAATGTTTTGTAACATACTGTCATCGCTATAGTACCTATAGCCCCAACAGCCGCCGCCTCTGTAGGAACGGCAACACCAATCATAATACTACCTAATACCACAATTATAAGTATTAAAGGCGGCAAAAGCGCTTTGGCCGTCACCCTAAGTTTGTCATGAAAACTTAGGGTGTTATCGGGATGGAGTATTTTTGGACCAGCCTCAGGATTGAGTGTGCAAGTTATTATAATGTAAAGTATATAGAGGCCGGCCATCAAAAGCCCCGGAATAAACATTCCTATGAACATATCACCGAGCGACATTTCCGATACCGCTGCCAAAATTATTACAACAACCGAGGGAGGAATGATCGCTCCTAAGGATCCACCCGCCGTAATTGTCCCAGAAATCAGCGCTTTATCATATCCATGCCGAAGCATGACAGGGGTTGCTAAAAGCCCGACTACAGTCTCCGTTGCCCCGATAACACCGCTACAAGCAGCGAAGATGACACACATTAATATGGTGCCTACCGCCAAGCCACCCGGCAAACGATGTGTCCAGAGGTGTATCGCTTCAAAAAGTTTTTCGGCCGTTCCAGATTTTTCTAACATCGCTCCCATGAACACAAAAAGTGGAACGGCTGCTAGAATCGACGCACCTGTGATGTCATCAATTTTATGCAGAAAAACAAAGAAAAGGTTTTCTCCAAAGCGAAATATGCCAAACAAAAATGCTGTCGACATAAGTGCAAATGCTATGGGGACACCCAGAAAGATTAGTGTAAGCAAAACAGGAAACATCCACGTAACTATGTCAGTCATCTAACCTCGTTTCTCCCCAAAGATAAGGGATAGAATACGACTTCCTGTTTTAATAACCTCCGCGATCAACTGAATGGCAAATACACTAAAACCAATAGCTATTGCTGTCTTTACTGGCCAAATAACAGGATTCCATCCAGATTCACCAGATACTTCATTTATTAGCCAGGTATTCCAAGCGTATGCTACCAGCTCTACTGACGTGCATATAACTAGCGGGGTCATACAAAAAAATAGAATGACGAAATCAATAATTTCTTTGCAAAGCTCGGGCATACGAGAATAGAGGAAATCAATTCGAATATGCTCCGAATTTCGGGTTACTAGCGCAATACCAAGGGCAAAATGCGCTCCAGTAATCATATAACTTAGCTCGTACGCCCAAAATGTCGGCAAATTAAGTAAAAAGCGCGCTAAAGCCTCATAAGTCATAATGAGACCAAGCGGCAGGACTAACGTCGCTGCGCTTGCACCAACAACTAAAGAGAGTTTATCTATTAAAGATACAATTCTAAGCATTAAGAAAATTTAGCACATCAGATATGTATAACACGATATTTTATCTTGTTGATTATTGAAAATGGTGAAACCGTAAAAGCCAAATGACATTTGTAAGGGGTCTAGTTGATGGCAAAAAAACCAAAAATTGCATTTTTAGGAACCGGTGGAACTATTTCCTACACTGGCCGCAATAGTCTAGATGTCTGGGAATATATGGATTTTGGTACGCGGTTGAGTGTCAGTGAAATCCTTTCTCGTTTTCCAGAGGTAGAAGACAGTGCTGACATAATACCAATAGATGTCCGGCAAGTTTCAAGCTCTGGCATAGTACCCGCCGACTGGTTGGCACTAGCCTCTAAAATAAACGAAATTGCTTCGTCAAATACAGAATTAGATGGTTTCGTGGTAACTCACGGTACAGCAACTTTAGAAGAAACAGCCTATTTTTTAAACCTTACGGTAAAAACTGATAAACCCGTTGTAATTATTGGCGCGCAAAGACCTTCATCGGGCTTTGCTACCGACGCAGGTTCTAATTTACTATCAGCAGTTAGAGTGGCTAGTTCTAAAGACGCACACGGTTACGGTGTCTTAGTTGTTCTTAACGAAGAAGTACAAGCAGCGAGAGAGGTTACAAAGACCTCCACGCTTCGCCTAGAAACCTTTCAGACACCCGACATAGGAATGCTCGGTTATGCAGACCCCGATGGCAAGGTTGCCCTTTATAGAAAGCCAACACGCCTCCATACAAGTAACACTATATTTAATATAGAAAACATAAAAGAACTTCCGGTGGTTGACATAGTGCTAAGTTATGCTGGTGCAAACGGTACAGCAATTGATGCCTTCATTAAATCAGGGACGGAAGCACTTATAATAGCCAGCTTGGCTCCAGGGCTGCCTACCCCTGATCAAGTTTTGGAAATTACTTCCGCAATAAAAAAGAATATCAAAATTATTTACAGCACAAGGGCGGGTAGCGGACGAGTTTTAAGAAGAGAGTCAATGGTGAGTGAAGGGATAATTTCGGCTGATAATCTGAACCCGCAAAAAGCTCGTGTACTGGCAATGCTTGCATTAACTATTTCAAACGATCCAGAAAAAATTCAGAACATTTTCGACACTCATTAATATTAAAACCTTAATTAGGAGCTTATAAAATGACAAAACAATTGGGAGCGTCAGTTTTAGCAGATATGCTAGAAGCTTATGGTGTAACGCATGTTTTTTTCCTCCCAGCTGTCTTGAGAAGGATGTTGCGGGAGATTGAACGACGGACTTCAATAAAGAGAATTCATACGCGCTCTGAGGCTGGTGCGGCATATATGGCTGATGGTTATGCAAGGGTGACTGGAAAACCTGGAATCTGCATGGCTCAGATCGTAGGTGCGTTAAATTTGTGCGCAGGTCTTCGTGATGCTCATCTAGCAAAGTCACCCATAATCGCATTGACAGGCGGCAGGGAAGCCAATCATAGGGACCGTTGGGCTTATCAAGAAGTAGATGATCTGCCTGCTTTCGCACCCTATACCAAATTGAATGCCGCAGTTGACGATCCTGAACGCTTACCTGACATGCTTAGACAAGCTTTCCGTGCGGCAACGACAGGTTGTCCCGGCCCCGTTCACCTTCAACTTTCTGGAAATAGTGGTCAGGTCATAGACAATTCAGAAATAAACTTTGATGGCGTTGTTGAGCCGCAATTTGGCCAAGTCCCACCAGACCGACCGCAACCTGACCCCGATCAAATTCGAAAAGCGGTGGATAGAATAGCGTTAGCAGAGCGTCCAGTGATAGTTGCAGGAGCAGGCACTAAGATGTCTGGTGCATATGATGCATTGAATAAATTAGCTGATTCAATGAAAATTCCCGTTGCTACATCTTTGGCGGCAAAGGACGCTATACTCGAGGATAATGAATTATCAGTTGGGGTGGTTGGCACATATTCTAGAAGAAGCGCAAATCAAGTTGTTGCAAGCGCTGATCTTGTAATTTTTGTTGGTACGAGGGCTGGCGGTATGACTACGCATTTTTGGACAATGCCTCCAAAAGGAACCGCTACGATACAAATTGATATCGACCCATCTGTAAACGGTCGGAACTATCCAAATGACGTTTCTATTGTTGGTGATGCTAGGGTTTGTCTAGAAAAAATGTCCGAGATTAATGTCCCCGTACCCAGTAGCCGAGGAAGATGGCTAGAAGAAGTGAGGAATATTTGCAGTCGCTACAAAGAAGATTACTCAGATGTTTATCATTCTGGAGCAGTACCGATTCGACCAGAACGAATTGTTAACGAGTTATCTGAAGCAATGCCTGAGAATGCAATTGTGGTTGTAGATACCGGACACTCGGGAATGTGGATGGGAGGAATGTTCGAGATGCGAAGGAAAAGTCAAACTTATATTCGAAGTTCCGGTCATCTTGGATGGGCTTTCCCGGCTGCTATTGGTGCAAAATGCGGAGCGCCAGAAAGACCTGTGGTATGCTTTACTGGAGATCTAGGGTTCTGGTATCACATGGCAGAACTTGAAACGGCGGTCAGGTGCAACGTAAAAACAATAACGGTCATCAATAATAATAATTCTGGAAACCAGGCCCTGCGCACCACAAAAAAATTATATGATGACGAATTAACCGCTAGAGTGGACGAAATGTTTCCACGTAGTAAGGATAATTTTGCAAAAATTGCTGAAGACATGGGTGCGATTGGTTTAAGAGTCGAAGATCCGGACGAAATTAAAGCTGCATTCAAACGTGCTTTAAAAGAGAAACAACCTGTCGTTATCGATATCGTTTCTGATATCGAAGTTGTTGCTCCGTTAGCTTGGGAGAAACCCGAATGAGCTTAGAAATTCTGTCCTTAACCAACTTACCAGAAGACCTCCAGCATCAAATCAAAAATCTCGATAAAGACATACGACTAAAAATGGCTCCTGGTTGGTTCGATGGTGAAATACGAGGTACATGGCCTACTTTCACTGTCGACCGTTATTTATCACCAATGTCTCATGGGCAAGCAACAAAAGAAGAGCGTGACAAACTATTAAATGACGCAGAAGTTATTCTAGTAGGGTTTCCATTTCCGCTCGACCTAAAAGCACGCTCGCCGAAACTTAAGTGGGTTCACCAACGACCAGCAGGGGCTTCCAATATGCTTAGAGGTGACCTATGGGAGTCAGATATCGTTGTGACTTCTTCCAGGGGATATGCCCATAACCTTCCCATTGCTGAGTACACTATAGCGACAATGCTGCACTTCGCAAAAGATCTCCATCTTCCTGAGCAAGAGCGTAAAGCTAAACAACTTAATGCTAGGGGCTATAATGTTACGCAATTAAGTGGGAAAACACTCTGTGTACTCGGCGCTGGAGGGATCGGCACTGAGGTGGGCCGCTTGGCAAGTGCTCTAGGGATGCGCGTTTTAGGAATAAGGCGCAATGCGACAGAACATATAGACGGGTTTGAAAGTGTGGCAAGCCAAGATCAATTTAAGTCTATATTAGCTGAAAGCGATTATCTTGCAATTTGCTGCCAATGGACAGAAGAGACGGAAAAGCTAATTAACGATGATGCCCTTGACGTTATCAAAGACAATTCCGTAATAGTAAATATCGCCCGCGGTGAAATAATTGACGAAGATGCTCTAGTGCGAGCTTTAGCCAAAAACAAAATCAAAGGTGCCGCTTTGGATGTCTACGTCGGAGAATTTGAGAGGCCCCCGGACAGCCGCTTATGGGATGATGATAGAGTGCTAATCACTCCTCATATTTCCGCCGCTTCTGATATTAATACTCATCGAGGGAATGAATTATTCCTCAAAAATTTAAAGCGCTACATGGCGAATGAGACTCTCGAGAATATTATAGATTGGAAAAGGGGTTATTAAGGTAAATCATTAATAACTTTGCTTTTAGGATTGTTACATTGACCATTTCCCGATTTAGAACTGGCATAGATTTGGGTGGCACAAAGATCGAGGCAATAGTTTTGGATAGAAATGGCGCAGAAGTTTTTCGACATCGCATCATTGCTCCTCAAGGCAATTACAACGATACTATAAAGGCCATAGCTTACCTAGTTAATAGAGCTGATAAAGAAGTAAGTGATCTAACAAAACTTGGTATAGGGATACCGGGATCTTTATCTCCCAAGACAAACCTTGTGCGAAACGCGAATTCAACCTGGTTGATAGGAAAGCCACTAAAACAAGATCTCAAAAAAATTTTAAAGAGAGATGTATTAATAGAAAACGATGCCAACTGTTTTGCTATATCAGAAGCTTTTGATGGCGCTGGCAGTAAAGCACATACCGTTTTTGGTGTAATCCTAGGCACTGGCGTTGGCGCCGGTATTGTGATTGGGAAAAAAATCCATAAAGGGAAAAATAAAATCGCAGGAGAATGGGGGCACAATCCCCTCCCGTGGGCGCACGAAGGTGAACTTCAAGGCAGAAAGTGTTACTGCGGAAGAACTGGCTGTCTTGAAACCTTTATTTCTGGACCCGCAATAGAAAGAGAGTTTAAAAATCTGCATGGCAGCAACTTGAATATGAAAAATATTGTTAAAGAATCCGTTGCAGGTAATTTGAAAGCAGAGCAAGTAATAAGCAACCTTGAAGATCGATTGGCAAGAGCGCTTGCACATGTCATAAATATACTCGATCCCGACTCCATTGTATTGGGTGGAGGACTATCTAACATTGATAGGCTTTATTCAAACGTTCCAAAAATCTGGGCTGAATATATTTTCTCTGATGATGTTTCAACAGTACTTAGCAAAGCAAGGTTCGGGGACTCAAGTGGCGTAAGAGGAGCCGCGTGGTTATGAGAAAAAGCCAAAAAATAGTCAGCGGTAGGAAGCTTCACTTTGTCACTATCTAGCGCACTGGTAACCGTATTATGTCGTGACTGTTATTCTTCAATGAACCATGAAGCAGCATCCCGCTGCTATTTCTGCCAATCGCCGCGCTTGATAAAGCATCCTGAATTAGGACAACTGGCAATTGCGCACGTCGACTGTGACGCATTCTATGCAAGTGTAGAAAAAAGAGATAAACCTGAATTAAGAGATACCCCCGTTTTAATTGGCGGAAGTCGTCGAGGCGTCGTTGCGGCAGCATGTTATATTGCAAGAACCTACGGGATTAAGTCGGCGATGCCTATGTATAAGGCGTTGCAAAAGTGTCCCGATGCGGTTGTAATTCCGCCAAATATGAAAAAATACGCTGCTATTAGCAAGGCAGTTAAAGCTATAATGCTGCAGACGACCCCTTTAGTACAATCAATTTCAATTGACGAAGCATATTTAGACTTAAGCGGCACCAATCGATTGCACCAGGGTGTCCCTGCTTTCACTATGGCGCGTCTTGCCAACGATGTCCAAAAAAAGCTTGGCATAACAGTATCTATTGGGCTTAGCTATAATAAATTTCTAGCAAAACTAGCCTCTGACATGGATAAGCCAAACGGGTTCAGTGTAATAGGCGAACAGAATATTAAAACATTTCTCGGAAACTACCCCATCCAAGCCATCGCTGGGGTAGGAAGACGTCTGGAAACAAAACTTAAAAATGATGGTATTTATAGTATTTTTGACCTTCAACGCTGCTCCGTTCAAGAACTTCAAAAGCGCTACGGCAGCATCGGCGCGCGCCTTTTTAACTTTTCCAACGGAATAGATAGTAGAGTGATAACGCCTAACCCGCCAGCCAAGAGCGTTTCAAAAGAAGTCACTTTCAGCTACGATAAAAGTGGCCTCGAACAACTGAAACCAGTGCTGTGGCGACTATGTGATCAACTATCTTCGTCATTGAAATCAAAAAACAAATTCGGCAAAACGATTACACTAAAGCTTAAAACTATTAAATTCCGAACTATCACGCGGAGCAAAACCATTAAAACGCCGACCCAGCTAGCTGACGTAATATACAGAGTCGCATTTGAACTTCTAATTCCAAACTCTAGAGGCACATACCGGCTAATGGGTGTTGGTTTATCAACTCTTTCCGATGATATTGGTAGTGTTGAGACTGACTTCGACTTCTTGGATGATCATGATATCAAGCAGGAAAAATTAGAGAAGACTATCGATCAAATTAGAGAAAAAGTTGGAGAAAATGTCATCGGTAAAGGACGGGGCTTTAATCTTGAACAACCCATTAAAAAAAAATAAACCTCAGTTGCATGAAGCCCGCTGAAGATAGTCTATTTCCATGAGTTCCACATCAATAATTAAATCTCCATAATCAAGGATTAATCCACTAACGACACCATTATCATGCAGGTTTATGGTTATTTCATAGTCAGGTTCAAGTTGTTGTTTTTCAGCTGAAAAAAAAGCCATTCGAATTGGCCAATAAGTAGTTTTTTCTAGCTGAGCTAGACCTCCTAGATATGTTTTTTGAACCCCAATAATACTGTTGACTAGAGCTGCTGGTTCAACTTCGGTACCGTCAAAAAGAAAGTTTCTAGCAATCTTTTTCTTGCTCTTTGCCGCCTTAATTAATGCCACGGTATGACCCGCAGGAAAAAGAGCCCCCTTGTTTAATGTAATCTGCTTTGATTCCGGTTGTGAAAACTTTACATTACCACCGGCTTTATTTTTTGGAACAATAGCTTTTCCTTCAATAACTTTTTCCACTCCGTCACTTTCATCACGTTTTACAAAGAACTTGTATTGCTCTCCTGTCTTTTCCTCCCAAGAACTGAGAAAGGTATTAATCTGTATTTCAGAACCGTCATCTCTTTGATACAACATCACATAACGCTGTTCCACAGTCCAACTCGCGCACAATTCTCTCATTTCAAAACTCAGTCTTCCTTCGACATTTAATAGTGCAGTGCTAGAAGCAGTTTGCTTTGTTGACATTTTATAAAAAGCGCGATGGGGTAGAAGCTGATCAAAAGAATTCTGGCTAACGGCTTCAGCGTTAGCAAAGAGAGTCATTGCGGTTAAAACGGTAGCAACAAAACTATGTAAAAAAAACCTTATCATTTGTCATCTCTTTTAATTGATATTTCGCCATTAATACATAGCGTTTTCATCTGATTTGAAAATCCCTACAACAAACATGTTCAAGCTCTATGGTCAAATATCCAAACTCTTTGGCATAGAGCTTCCGCAACTCAAATATAGTTAGGAAGCAGGTCTTTAAGCTACTGGTGCGCATGTGCGCTAGCAGACAAGTCTCTAAATGCCACACATTTTAAAACAGATTGGTAGCGTGAATTTATATGGCACAACTATTGCTTATCATTAAAAAAAACCAATTCGTGAGTAATTAATAAAATGGGCGAAATCAAATCCATTGCTACGGTTAACCAAAGAGCGGATCGAGAAATATCGATCGACGAGGTAAAACTCGGCAACATTATTTCTCATTTCTCAGGTCTAATAGAGCGAGGTAATCTACCACCCACCCAAATTAACGATATAACTGAAGTGGAGAAAGCTCTTAGCTTAGCCCTACTTGCTATGACAGAGGCCGAAAAGAGAATTGATAGACAACAAAAGAGAATTAAGCAACTAGAGAAACTCTCCATAACTGACGAACTCACGAAATTATTAAATAGGCGTGGTTTTCTAACACAATTAAAACGTACTTTGTCCTCATCAAAACGCAGCGGAGTTGGTGGATCCTTAGTGATGTTAGATCTTGATAGGTTTAAAAACATTAATGACCGGTATGGACATATTGCCGGTGATAAACTACTTCAGAAAGTTGCTAATTCCCTAAAACTCAGGGTTCGGGATAGCGACACTATCGGGCGTTTGGGCGGCGACGAATTTGCCATTATTTTAGCTGGCCTTCCATCTTCTATGGTTTCAAATAGAATTGAGGAAATACAGAACGCTATCAAGTACCTCCACTTTGAGTGGGAAAATCAAAAAATCGTTGTTGGCGCAAGTATTGGTCGTTATGACTACTCTGGGACTGAAACTTATACAGAGCTAATCAATCTGGCTGACTTAAGCATGTATGATAAAAAACTAAAAAAAAATACTGACAAAAAAATTGTTTCAACGATCGGCCAGATGCGACTTTCAACATTGTAATTTAATTTCACACTATATGTTTCCCCGGCATCTCTTTACGTGTATACGGATGGCATGACCTTAATAACTGACAATCGCTCGCTTGCGTCGGCTTGCGATAGACTTTCAAACGAAGTCTATCTAAGCGTAGATACCGAGTTTATGCGCGAGAAGACCTACTATCCGAAATTGTGCCTTATTCAAATTTCAGGTGAAAAGGAGGCTATAGCAATAGACGCTATATCACCCAACCTAAATTTAGAACCTGTTTTTGAACTTTTAAACGACCCAACAATTACAAAGGTATTTCATGCTTGCAGGCAAGATATGGAAATATTTTTTCACCTGACCGAGAACACACCTAAGCCTGTATTTGACACCCAAATCGCTGCAATGGTATGCGGTTATGGTGACGCCATAAGCTATGATAAATTAGTCAAACAATTACTAGATATCGAGATAGACAAATCGTCAAGGTTTACCGATTGGTCCCAGCGACCACTATCGAACTCTCAATTAAAATATGCTTTATCTGATGTAACGCACTTACGTAAAATATATGAAAAATTAAAAAAGCAGTTAAGGGAAAGTGGGCGCGAAAGCTGGTTAATTGAGGAATTGGATTTTGTTACTAGTAGAACAACCTATATAATCGATCCAGAAAAGGTTTGGCTTCGTTTAAAAGTTAGGAGCGGCCGGCCACAATTTCTAATCTTGGTACAGGCTATAGCAGCATTCCGAGAACGCGAAGCACAACGCAGAGACGTCCCTAGAAATCGTGTCTTACGCGACGATGTAATATTGGATATTGCCGCAAGGGCCCCTGCAACACCCGAAGAATTAGCAAAGGTAAGAAGTATTTCTGCCAACTTTGCAACAAGTAATTCCGGCGCTCAAATATTAGAAGCAATTTCTCAAGCAAAGCAAATACCAATAGATCAAGCACCTAAAATTGAAAAAAAGGAGCGTAAAAATAATCAGGGGACAGCTGTCGTTGAGCTTCTCAAGGTGCTATTAAAAATGAAAGCTGAAGAACATAACGTTGCTCAAAAATTGATTGCTGCAACAGCAGACCTTGAAGCAATCGCCACCAATGATATGGCCGATGTTGCTTTTTTGAGAGGCTGGCGACGAGAAATCTTTGGAAACGACGCATTGCTTTTGAAATCTGGAAAACTTGGTCTTTCCATTAACAACCACAGTGTTAAAATTACGCGCTATTCGTAATATATTTATTCAATATTTAAACAACTTGAAGGGTTACTTGTTCCCCAAAAATTCTCTCTAGTCGTTTTATTCTTCTTTTAACATTTTGTCCTTTACTAATGTTCATTTCCTTGGGAAACAACATTAAAATTGCATCTCTATCTCTTTTAATCTGTACTTTATCCAAGCCCCCTCAATCCACGTCAAAAACTAATAGCAAAATCCAACAACAAACCAATAATGGAGGCTATTTTTTGCTTCTTCTACTACTCGGCGATTGAAGGACAACCAAGAGAGCTCACGGTTGAAATATTTTTGACCACCGACGAAAGTTTTCCCATCTAACTCGATACTTCGTTTCTCACTCATCGATGGCTCCCCAACGCGTTTATAAATGTTAGCTGTTAAGCTGGCTTTACCAAATTATTACGCAGTCTGAACATTAATCTATAATTGTCATCATTAAGCACTGTTTCAATTTAATGCTGTTATTAAAACCTTTCCAAAAATCATAAAGAACTCCTGAAGGCACCACCGTCCATAAGGATATTTTGACCGTTGATGAAGCCTGCGTGGGCACTACATAAAAAAGCACAAGTCTTACCAAACTCTTCAGAATTTCCGAAGCGACCCGCGGGGTTTTCTGCTGCGGCTGTCTTATACATTTCCTCTTCACTCACGCCCGCAGCTTCAGCTCTGACTTTTAGATTGCCAAGAAGTCTGTCCGTTTCAAACGGTCCAGGTAGCAACCCGTTGATTGTAACGCCATCTCTTACAGTATCTCTGGCTATTCCAGCGCAGAATCCTGTCAAACCCATTCTAGCTCCGTTTGACAGCCCGAGTATTGAAATGGGCGATTTTACTGCTGCAGAGGTTATGTTAATTATTCGACCAAACTTTCTTGAAATCATTTCATCAACGGTGGACTTGATCAACTCAATGGCTGTCAGCATGTTCGCATCTACGGCTTTAATCCAGTCTTCTCTAGTCCAGTCTCTAAACTGACCGGGTGGTGGCCCACCTGCATTATTAATAAGAATGTCTACAGGTCCTGAAGTTTTTAAAGCAGCTTCTCTACCTTCACTAGTCGTAATATCGCAAGCAACGCTCTCTACGCTCACTTTATATTTTGAACGGATCTCATTTGCTGTATCAACAATGTCTTTTTCGGTTCTCGCACATATAGTTAAGTTAACGCCCGCCTCTGCCAATGCTTCCGCGCAACCTCTGCCCAGACCTTTACTAGCTGCGCAAACAAGTGCGTTTTTACCTTGTATTCCTAAGTCCATTTTTGTTCCTTTTTAACAAGTTTCTTGCAATATTCTTCGTGCTAAAGATAGACTTATCGTATTTTTTTCAGAAAGAGAAATTTTATCTAGTCTATCGACTAGACGCCCAATTTCTTTGAACGACCTCTCCATTCTTCTGCAAAGATAATTAACCACATCATTCGAAACATCAATCTGACGATCTTTAAACAGTTTTCTCATGACGCCTTTTATAATTTCGTCATCTGGTAACTTTAATTCCACAGTCGACATAATCGAAACTCTTGATGCTAAATCGCGTAATTTAATATCCATCTGTGACACAGGTAGCTCGCTTATTATGATGAAACTCCCTCCAAGTTCTTGGATTAAATTATATAGATGTAATAAAGATTCTTCTTTCCATGAGTTATCGAAATTATCTATTAATACATTTTTGTGATCCACCAATAAGTCCCTCACGTCAATTACGTCCAATGATGGATTGTCAATTGATAAGGCGTTTGATTTTGATCTCCATATATTCGCCAGGTGTGATTTACCTGATGACGGTGCTCCAAAAATATTTAAACCGGGAACATTTACCGGCCAATTCGGCCAGCTATCTATCCAAGATACAGCATCCTTATTTGATTTCGACACTATAAAGTCATCTCTATTTAAGGATACTTGATCACCAAGATCAAAGGTTAGTTGAACATTATTATCAGTCATTTTAGAGCAGACATCAGTATTGACGCTTTGTGTTTTCTTCTAATTAGTTCTCTTCGCTACTTCCATTATAGTACGAGCTATTTTTATAGCGATCTATGCAAAACCTAAAAAGCACGCCAACTATCGCCGCCATTGGCAAAGCCAATAGAACTCCTAGAAAACCAAACAGCGCTCCGCCAGCCAGCAATGAAAAAATAACCCAAACGGGGTGCAAACCAACCGCTTCTCCAATAAATTTTGGCGTAAGAATATAACCTTCCAAGATCTGGCCCAGTATAAAAATTCCCGCAATTATTATAATGTTTGTCCAGGCTTCAAACTGCAGATATGCTAATCCTATACTAAGCAATCCTCCAAATACCGCCCCAACAAATGGGACGAAAGAAATTAAACCAGCGAAGACTCCAATTACAACACCAAACTCTAGGCCAGCCATTGTCAGCGTAATCGCATAATAAGAAGCTAAAATTAAACACACTGTGCCCTGCCCTCTTACGAATGCCGCTAGTTTTTTATCTATCTCGCTTAGCTGCTCTTGCAAGGTAGCCTTGTGCTTTATCGGAAACCAATCGTATACCTTCTCAACTATGAGATCCCAATCACGCAACAAATAAAATGCAACTAATGGCGTAATGAGAATAAGGGATAAAAGATCCGCAATAGCTGCACCTCCGTCTATCACACCGCTAAGCATCTTTGTAGACCATTTTACGAGCCCACTTGCTGGACCCTCTAAAACTTTTGCGTCAACTTTATTATTTAGTATCCCCGCAACTGCATCTATTATCAAATGTAGCTTGGCCTTAACTATCGGAAGAAATTGAGCAAAATTCTTTAGTTGATTGGTAAGAACAGGGACCAATAGGAAAACAAGAAAAATTACAAGCGCAAGAAATACAAACAACGTAAATAGAGTTGCGAATGACCTATTCCATTTTCGCTCTTCCAATTTATCCACAACAGGATCCAGAAAGTAAGCTACTGCTATTCCAATGACAAACGGAAGCAAAATAGTTCTTAAAAAATAGAAGCACAGAGCCATAATTATAGCTACTAGCAACCAGAACAAAGTAGAATTCAGCCTTATCATAGACAGTCAACTCGCTTTAATTTTTATTACTTTTAATTCCGTCACAAACTTTGGTCATCGTGTTTGAAAGCTCGCAAAGTATTAACAAATTGTTATTCTCAAAAAGTGCCAGCCTTTTATATTGAAGCGCATTATCGAGTTGTTTTAGGGTCCCCATTATCCAAAAATCAACTAATGCTCTCTTTTTTGTCAAGCTAACTAACTCAGACATTTTCAACGTACCTATTTCCCGTAGCTTAGATCTGATAGATAACCAATGTTTTAGGCCCACTATTGGGATTTCTACAGAAATTCTTTGCTTCACACCAGAGACCACTTGATTTTGTTTTTTCCAAGCTTCGTTTAAACTTCTAATTGTCTTTTGCTTTCCGGCATTCATTAGAGCATCTAGGTCCGTGTCTGGTGGTATCTTAATTATATCAATAATTGTTTCCTCAAAGTCACCCTGTCCAGGTGCACGACTCGTTAATTCTAAAAATGGCAAATTATCGACGAGATCAAATTTTCTTGATATTTTAGCTACAACAACCTTATGCACCCCATACTTTTTCATAATAGGATTAAAATGGACTAATTTCTCACTGATAGCTTGCGCAGCTGACAAATACTTTATGTCCTGCAAGTCACCTTCCGGAATAATTAACGGGATTAAACTATCATCATAAAGGTTCTCCCTCCATACATTCATCCATGGATTGGGTGTTTCCCACAATCGAGAGACACCATTTGTTTCAAAAACTGGGATTAGCAGAATAGGTAGACTTGGTGTTTCTGAAAACGTGACACCATTTTTCAAAAGAATTTCTCTAACTAGATTTGGATTAAAGGTGACAGTTAAAGTAGCCAAGTATCGAACAGGTGAAACCCGTTCTCGAACAACCTCGTAACTCTGGACCAAGCTCTTTATTTCATCAAAAGACAGTTCTACGATTTGGGAATTTTCATCTGTCAAGGTTACTCGTCTAACAAGTAATTCCCACGCTTTCTTCTGACCTATTTTCAAAGCCTCTTCTCTAGCGGCAATGGCAGTGTGTGAAGTTTCATCAACTTCAATATTTTCAATTTTAAAAACTTGATTTGCTTCTACTTCTGAACTACCACCAAGGAAGCAACACGAGATCATTACAAAAAAATACAAATACTTAAATTTTAATAGATAAATCATGTATAAATAGGAATCATTTAAGAAGTAAAACCCAAGTGCTTCATTTATTTGCAATCTTGTTGAACATAATTTCTCTTGAAACTATGAACCTCTATTTTAACAAATTTAATTAATTTTTGATAGCCACGGAGGATACCATAAAAAAAGAACAACCATCACCGAAACTATCATACAAGGGCTCCGGCGTCGATATCGAGACCGGCAACCAACTTATTGAATTGATAAAACCTATAACCCGCTCCACCGCGCGACCAGGAGCGGATGGTAAAATTGGAGGTTTTGGTGGTATTTTTGACCTAAAAGCCGCGCATTATCGTGATCCAATACTAGTAGCCGCAAACGATGGAGTAGGAACCAAATTAAAGCTCGCAATTGAGACGAATAATCATAATCAAGTTGGTATTGATTTAGTCGCAATGTGTGTGAATGACCTGGTAGTCCAAGGTGCTGAGCCTTTATTTTTTTTAGATTACTATGCAACCGGAAAATTATCATTGGGTTCCGCAAAAGAAGTGATAAATGGTATCGCGGAAGGATGTCTAATGGCTGGCTGCGCCTTGATAGGAGGCGAAACGGCTGAAATGCCGGGGATGTATAATGGTAACGATTATGACCTAGCAGGGTTTGCCGTAGGGGCAGTTGAACGTCAGGATCTGTTAACAAATGCCAATGCTAAAGAAGGTGATATTATTTTAGGCCTGGCCTCAAATGGACTTCATTCAAATGGGTATTCACTTATAAGAAAAGTTATTAAAGAATTAGACCTCAAATATGAAGAAAATTGTCCTTTTCTCGAAACTAAAAATCTCGGCGAAGCGCTGATGGAACCGACAAGAATTTATGTAAAATCTTGTCTCCAAGCCCTTAAACTAGGCGGGATAATGGGCCTCGCGCACATAACTGGCGGAGGATTATTGGAAAACCCGCCACGTGCGTTTAATGATCAGCTTTCAGCACACATTGATGCTTCTAGTTGGCCACTTCCTCCCGTTTACAAGTGGCTAATGAAAACCAATTTAATAGCACCAGAAGAACTAGCGCATACTTTCAATTGCGGCATTGGGATGATTGTTATTACAGATCCAGGTTTTGCGCAAAATGTTGTCCAAGAACTAACTAATCTCGGTGAAACCGTCTATGAATTAGGGGTTTTAAAAAATCGTTCGAAGAACTTACCGAAAGTAACTATAGAGAATATTGCGAGCTGGAAAAATTGAGTAAAAAAATAAAGGTAGCAGTACTAATTTCCGGTAATGGCACAAATTTACAAGCACTAATTGAGGCTTGTACAGCACCCAGTTATCCCGCCGAAATTGTTTTAGTAATATCCAATAAGGCCAACGCAAAGGGAATATTGAGAGCGCGAGAAGCTGGCATAAAAACGAGGATAGTGGACCATACAAATTATAGTAGCCGAGAAGAATTTGATACTGAGCTATCTATGATCCTCTCCAATTCAAAATGTAAATTAGTTTGCTTAGCCGGCTTTATGAGAATTCTCTCTGAAAGTTTCGTAAACACATGGCCTAACAGCATACTTAATATACATCCTAGTTTACTTCCAAGTTTTCCCGGGACAAAAACACACGAACGAGCTCTAGAGGCTGGGGTAAAAGTTTCTGGTTGCACACTGCACTTCGTTACAGCGGAATTAGATGCAGGACCAATTATCGGCCAAGCAGTAGTGCCAGTGCTAGACAACGACACGCCCAAAACCTTGGCTAATCGTGTGCTTATAGAAGAACACAAGCTTTATGCATTGGGACTGGAGTTGGTGGCAAATAAAATGCTAAAGAACAAAAAGGTAAACTTACATCGTGAGCAGAAAGCTGTATCCAAAAGTTTATTAAACTTTTAAAGTATTGTTTGATTCAGGCATTTGTTTTATTTATAGAGGCGTAAGGGGGGACACAGAAAATGGCATCGAATGAGACTGAAAACAATCCGGACTACAAGTTCCATGCAGATACCTACAAAGGCGTTTGCACTTTAATCCAAGTATCTATTGTATTAATCGTTATAACCCTACTACTTCTTGCTTGGTTGGTTGTCTGACAAATTAAATTATTTAGCGAGAAAAGGCACAAATAGAATTAACCTTGATAATAAAGCTTCAGTTAGCAGCTTATTGATGTTACTCCCGCCAATAACGCGCAGTCAGCTGATCTCTATTCAGCCGACGATATCATCCTCAGAAAAAAACTGCGGGATTTCCTCTGCAGCCGTTGCTGCAGCATCAGAACCGTGAACTGAATTCTCACCAACACTTTTTGCGTAAAGCTTTCTAATTGTACCCTCCGCAGCCTCTGCAGGATTAGTAGCACCCATCACTTCACGATATTTTGCTATCGCGTTCTCTCCTTCGAGGACCTGAACGACAACGGGTCCTGAAATCATAAATTCCACCAACTCATCGTAAAAGGGTCTTTCTGAATGAACCGCGTAAAACTGCTGTGCTTGCACTTTAGTCATTCTAATTCGCCGCTGCGCTATTATTCGTAAACCACTTTGCTCGATGAGAGCGTTAATAGCACCTGTTTTATTGGCGAGGGTTGCATCAGGCTTTATTATAGAAAATGTTCTTTCAATACCCATGTCTATCTTCTTTCCTTATATAACGGGGAATCTAAATTACAACTAAATCGCTAAATGCTGTCTTATAAACAGCTATCGTGGCATGAGCAAGTCGCCGCTGACACTTTTTAGCTAGCCCTCAGCACTACAATTTGTATAGGTGACAGGCAAACTTTTAAAATGCTCTAGGTGGAATATTGAGAAAAATTTTGTGTTCCAGCTCGTGCTGTATGATCAGTCTTTATATTTACAACAGCTACACGACCTTCATTGACTTTGGCCTGCGCTCTTTCTAATGCCTCCCTAATCTCTTCTGGTTTCTCTATATACTCGGCATAGCACCCAAGAGATTCTGCCATTTTGTGATATCTTGTATAACCAAGATCACGTCCTGGCTTCGTACCATCAGGATCGGCGGTCCATCCTCCATTTAAGCTTATTACAACCAAAACATTTATTCCATGGCGTACTGCTGTATCAAGTTCCATAGCATTTAGCCCAAATGAACCGTCACCATGAACGACAATTACTTGTTTGTCTGGTTTAGCAATCTTCGCCCCCAAGCCGAATGGTAATCCTACACCCATTGTCCCAAAGGGACCTGAGTTTAGGCGGTGTCCTGGTGAAAATGTAGGCATAGATTGACGTCCGTAATTCAATATTTCCTGCCCATCGACAACTAGTATGGCATCCCGGTCCATAAAATTCTTAACCTCTTCACAAAGCCGTAGTGGATGGATCGGCTCACTGTCCGAGATTGCGTTGCCACCTGGCCTAGATCTCTTGGCTGCTTCTTCATCACCTAAACGTTTTATCCAACTATCGTAGGAAATTTTTTCATCCTGCCCTGTAAGTTTCTGATTTATCTGACTTAAAACAGCTTTAGCATCACCAACTATTCCAATGTCAACAGACCTGGGACTAGTGCTAACTTCTTCTTCGTCTATATCAATCCGAACAATTTTTGCATCTGCGTTAAACCGAGGTGGTGCTGCATGGCCAATAATATAGTTCATCCGTGTACCAATGATCATAATCAGGTCTGCTTCTCTAAACGCCGCTGACCGAACGGTCATAAAAGATAAAGGATGATCTTCGGGGATAACACCACGTCCTTGAGGCGTTGTGTAAAATGGGATTTGTGTTTTTTCAACAAACTCTTGTAGTTCTGAAGATGCATCCGACCAAAGGATACCTCCTCCAGTTATAATTACTGGTCTTTCCGCATTTCGCAGAGCATCTATTGTCTCATGTATTATTTCTGGTGAAGCATGTGGGCGCGCTCGAGGTAAAGCTCGCCCCGAGATAGACCAGTCGATTTCTTCCTCATCTATTTTTTCGTATAATAGATCACCGGGACAATCTAGATAAACTGGACCTGGTTTACCAGCCATCGCTTTTTGAAATGCCACGTTTACCATTTCGGGAATACGGCTGAGAGTATAAATCCGCTCGGCCCACTTTGTACAGGGCTTCATCATCCCGAGCTGATCGATTTCCTGGAATACTTGTTGGCCATATGTTTTAAATGGGCTAGAGCCACCAATAGCTACCAATGGTACACAATCTACGAATGCGTTTGCTACCCCCGTTATTAAATTTGTTACTCCCGGGCCACTTGCGGCCATGCAAACACTTGGCTTATTAAGCAGCCTACTATAGGCTTGCCCCATAAACGCCGCAGCTTGTTCGTGCCTGACGTCTATTGGTCTTATACCCTCTTTAATACAGGACTCTTCAGCCAACAGCATTGGCCCTCCCATCAAAAAGAATAAATCCGCTACACCTTCGTTTTTTAATGCCTTAGCCAGAATTTCGGATCCCGTTAGTTGTGCCAATGTCTTTACTCCAATAAACTTTTATGGTCACGCTCGATAATTGTTGCGTTCATTATGTATCTTCAATACCTAGTTATATATTAAATGGCCCCGCTATTTTTTAGTTTCTCCACTTCTTCTTGGCTCATATCCAACCACTCTGATAAAACCGAATCAACATGCTCACCTAATAACGGGGCGGCAGGAACCGGAAGATGCGCGTCGCCAACCTTTACAGGCCAAGCAGGCATCTTATATTCACCCCGTTCTGGATGTTGCATGTTTTGAAATATTCCACGCTGGTTCAAATCTTCATCATCATACAATTCAGACACATCCAACACTGCTCCACAAGGAACACCACACTCGCCAATCAGCTTCATTGCTTCACGCTTCGTATATTGTTTTGTGAACTCCGACAAAATCGCATCAAGAGCCTCTTCATTATCTGCTCGTTCTTTAGGTCCAGAAAATCTTGGGTCATCTATTAATTCTGGTCTACCTATTAGATTGCAAAGTCGCTCCCAATGACGGTTTCCTGCCCGTGTGGTGTAAATATAAACATAATCATTTTTGCCAAACGGCTTGCATGGAAAAATCCCTGTAGGAGCGTTGCCTGTCGTGAATAGCTTTGCTCCCGCTCTTGGTGCAGCCTTTCCATTTAAGTCCCGATAAGCATATGCCAAACGGCTATACTGCGTCATAGCATCCTGCATCGCCAACTGGAGATGTTCTCCCTCCCCTGTCGCCTGCTGTCTATACAAGGCTCCAAGAATTGTAATTGCCATTAACATTCCTGTACCTGTATCGGCTAGGGTAACGCCTGGCTTGCATGGTTTACCATCAGGTTCACCTGTTATACTCAACACCCCCCCTGCAGATTGACCAATCATATCGAAGGATAGAAAATTCTCGTAAGGGCTGCCTTCCGCAAACCCTTTAACTGAAGCATAAATAATATTGGGGTTTTCTTTTTTTAGAGCCTCATAATCCAATCCCATACGCTTCACAACGCCAGGCGCAAAGTTTTCAATAAATACATTAGCTTCTCTGACTAACTTTTTAATTAAGGCTACACCTTCATCCGTCTTTAAATTACACGTAAGACTCTTTTTACCAGAGTTAAACTGCATAAAATAAAAAGAGTCGATACCTGGTTTCTCAGTGTTAGCGAAACGCCCAGCATCCCCTCCTTTGGGATTTTCTATTTTGACAACCTCTGCACCAAGCCAAGCCAACGTCTCAGTGCATGATGGACCCGCCTCAAACTGGGTCATATCTAAAACCCTAACTCCGTCTAACATGCCTGCTTTTCCATTTACACTCATAAACTGTCCTCCCAACAACTATCCTAATCTTTGCACGGTTTTTGGTATATGCAGCATCCTATATGTGAAATTCTCTTCATTGACTTGCTGACACTTATATTAGCTAAGTAACTTTTATCCTCAATTACAAAATAGAAGCTCAATTAAGGAATTAATAAAATGGGATATGAAACCATCGAGATAACTCCTATGACGCCTCGGATAGGTGCAGAAGTTAGCGGC
>CACHDV010000001.1 GCA_902578675.1 uncultured Alphaproteobacteria bacterium | reverse complement strand
AATGCGGCCAATTACCTTCTGCTAGTTGTGTAAGAGACGGAGCAGGTTGATCTAGCCTAAACCGGTAAATCCATAAGCCAATAAAAACCTGCTCTATAAAATTCCGTGTCTCCGGAGAGGGTATAGACTCCATAAACATTAGTGGGTCGTTTTGGTAATTGATCTTTGATTCCCATCTCCCCAACTTTCCAGGACCAGCGTTATACGCTGCTAATGTTTTAAATAAATTTCTCACTGTGTCTCCGTTATACATCAAGTGCGAAAGGTACTTGCTACCCAACTCTATATTTATCTTTGGATTGAAAAGCGCGTCACGCCCTTTACCCCTTCTAAAACGTCGATCTCTTCCCATTTCAGCCGCAGTTCTTGGCATCAACTGCATCAACCCTCTGGCTCCTCTACCACTCTTTGCCCTTAATTTAAATTGGCTCTCTTGACGAACAATTGCATAGATTAATGCTGCATCAAAAACAACATCAGAGGGTATTTTCCAAGCCGGGAGGGGATACAAACTTGTGTAATAGGATGGCAGTCCTCTTTCTTTTAACAATCCAGCTATCCGCATTGCCAGACCAGGTGAACCTGTTTTTTCGGCAAATACCATCAGACTAAAATGCTCATGACCGGGTATCTCATGGTATAATCTTCTCAACTCTTCTTCGGCACTTTTGTATTTTGACAACTGAATGAGAGCTACCGCTCTTTTACCTTTTGAATAATTCAGAATGTTTGATGCAAAATTAATCTCCTTAAGATCGATGGTCATATTCAGTCCATTGGACATTCCCAGCGCTTTTCGCGCCAACATTCCATAAAAACTATCGGGAATTTTAGCCGCCAACCTCAAATATTTATTTGCATTTTTTGGCTGCTGCATAATCATATGTGCCCTTGACGCCCAGAAAGCACCCGCAGCCTGCAAATCAGGACTGGCCTTCATGTTCTCGCCTAGTCGCTGAAAGTAGAAAGCCGCATCAGAGATCTGTCCCAGCCGCCAAGCAGACAAACCTCCAACCCAAGTTGCTAACGGTATAAAATGACCAAATTCTTCAAACGTTTTTTTAGACAATCGCAATGCGAGTTTATCTTTACCAAAAATAAAATACCCATGAGCGATCTCAGCTCTAGCAACAGCTATTTCCACGGGGTCAAGTGTTTTCTGAAAAGACGCCGACGATAATTTTCTATAAGCCCCCGTTGGCCAACCCTTCCGAATTAATGACCTAATATTCCGTTTATACGCCTTTGCTCTTTTTCTCTTTGATGTAGATCTCTTTTTAATTCTAGCCACCCAGGGTTCAACTGCACCTTCCGAAACGGTTCCACTCCCCCACAATCTTTGGCCAGAAGGCTTCGGGGGACTTTTCCAATTTGGGGGGCGACGGCGTAGTGCGAGCGAGTAAATCCTTTTAGCTTGTGGATGGTCCGCGTACTTACGCATCCATTGCAGTAATTCTAAGTATTTAGAACGGTATTTTGTTGGATGGAGATACTTTTGTGCACTGACGTGTCCCATCAAAAGCGGATTATTTAGCTTTTTTATTAGGTTTTTAGCGGCCGACCAATCTCCTTTTTCCTGAAGTTTAAAAATCTGTCCATAAAGACTTAGATCTTTTTCTTCGAGTACAGAGGGTAATGTCCAATTCCTACTGGGCTGTAGAACAACTTTCTTATCGAATGCTTGGATTTCAACATTGTTTTTATTTGCAGCTGCCCCACTATTCGGCGCTATCACAAAACATATTAAGAAAAAAACTGCTGTGAAAAAATGAAAGATAACTATCTCTTTTCCGCGGTCACCACGTTTTTTAAATAATGCAGACTTAACGTTCAAAGCAAACTGAGCCCACAAGAGCTTTTATGTGATTATTAATAGCATGTAAATTTCACCTATTCGATACCCAATTCCGTTAACTTTCTCTTTATCTGAATCAAATCCTTCCATGCGTTGGATTTCTGAACCGGAGATCGCAATAAAAAAGCTGGATGGAAGATAGGAAGTGCCGGGATGATTGTCTCACTCTCATCCGCGGCATACTCAAACCAACGTCCCCTCAACCGCATTATTCCATCTTTTTTATCTAACAGTGCTTTCGCAGCAGTGCCTCCCACGAGAATCAGCACTAACGGGTTTACAAGCTGGATGTGGCGCCTAATAAATGGTAAGCATAAATCGATTTCTTTTGGTGTTGGTTGCCGATTTCCGGGAGGACGCCATGGGATTATATTGGATATATAAACAGACGACCGATCAAGCCCTATCGACGACAACATTTTGTCTAATAATTGCCCGCTGACACCAACAAAAGGTTTTCCTTGCCGGTCTTCATCTGCTCCGGGCGCCTCGCCCACTAACATAACCCTCGCATTTTCGTTCCCGTCGGAGAAAACTAGGGTGGTAGCAGTGTTTTTTAATGAGCAGCCCTCGTATTCCGACACAGCCAACCGAAGTTCATCCAAATTGGTTATTTTGTTAACCAGATTTATCGAATTATCTGAAGAACTGATATTTGGAGATACGACCTCCTTATCCTTTAGGGGCTTTGATATTTCAGGCCTTTTTGTCGAAGCTGATATATCTGTTGTTAACCTATTTACAGGAGTTTCCAGAAGAATTTCGTTTATGCCTGCGTCAACTTGCCACTTTTCTAATTGAGAAGGCGGTTTTTGAGGCTCGTAGGCACGTTTTTTAGGATTTTCAATCATTGTAAGCAAAGCCTCGCTTGCCGTATCGCCAGCCCTGTATCATATTACATAGATCAAATAGTAAAAATACAAGAGGGAAACTAATGAGTCGTGAGTCTATGGAATATGACGTAGTTATTGTTGGCGCGGGACCGTCAGGATTATCTACTGCAATAAAATTGCGTCAGCTTTGCTTAGAAAATCAATCCGATATCAGTGTTTGCGTTATAGAAAAAGGATCAGAAGTAGGAGCACATATACTTTCAGGTGCTGTTCTAGAGCCAAGAGCATTAAACGAGCTTTTCCCCGATTGGAAAGAAAGAGGCGCTCCTTTAAATACACCGGTTACAAGTGATCAATTTTTATTTTTAACTCAGAACAATAGTTTCAAACTACCGACGCCACCACAAATGAATAATCATGGCAATTTTATCATTAGTTTGGGTAACTTATGCCGCTGGTTGGCTGAACAAGCTGAAGCACTGGGGGTCGAAATATACCCTGGGTTTGCCGCATCGGAAATATTATTCAACGAGGACGGATCTGTTAAGGGCGTAGCTACTGGTGATATGGGTCGCGGGAAAGATGGGACAGAAACTGAAAATTTTACGCCTGGTATAGAACTTCACGCCAAACAGACTGTGTTTTCCGAGGGAAGCAGAGGCTCGCTAACAAAGGTCCTTTTTGACAAATTCAATTTAAGAAGTGATGCAGACCCTCAAACATACGCTATTGGCATAAAAGAGCTATGGGAAGTCGAACCAGAAAAACATCAGGAAGGGCTCGCGCTCCATAGTGTTGGATGGCCAATTGATGGCTCAACATACGGAGGATCTTTCATTTATCACTTAGAAGGTAATCAAGTTTCCGTTGGTTATGTTATAGGATTAGATTATAAAAATCCTCACCTGAGCCCGTTTGACGAATTTCAGCGATTCAAAACGCATCCGAAAATCAGACCTCTATTCGAAGGAGGGAGAAGGATTGCTTATGGGGCCCGAGCATTGAATGAAGGCGGCTTCCAAAGCATTCCAAAACTGACTTTCCCCGGAGGCTTAATCGTGGGATGCGGAGCTGGTTTTCTTAATGTTCCAAAAATAAAGGGGACCCATACAGCGATGAAGTCGGGGATGACTGCTGCTGAAGCAGTCGAAAACACCTTTAGAACCCACGGACTTAAGCCTGGTGCTGAAATTGACGACTATAAGACCAGGTTAGAGAAAACATGGCTGTGGGATGAGCTACACAAAGTCAGAAATATTCGGCCAGGGTTTAGAGCAGGTCTTACACTTGGTTTAATCAATGCAGGGATAGATACGGTTTTATTTAGAGGTAAGGCTCCCTGGACGCTCCGAAATCACCATGATCACGAAGCTTTACAGCTAGCAGCGCACTGCCAGAAGATCGATTACCCAAAACCTGATGGGGTTGTGAGTTTTGATAAACCCTCGTCTGTTTTTCTCTCGAACACAAATCATGAAGAAAATCAACCAGTGCATCTTAAGCTCAACAATTCCTCAGTGCCCGTAAATTTCAACCTCCGCCTGTACGACGCACCCGAACAACGCTTTTGTCCAGCAGGAGTTTATGAAATTATTACAGATGAGGAAGGAGAAAACCCTCAATTACAAATAAACTCGCAGAATTGTGTTCACTGCAAAACCTGCGATATAAAAGATACTTCCCAAAATATAAATTGGGTTGTACCTGAGGGTGGGGGGGGACCAAATTACCCAAACATGTAAAGAAATTTGCGATGGTAAATCAATGGTTCCCGAGACAATTAGAATATATCCATCATCGCTGCGAGGCGGTTATCTTTACTTCATTCTTTTTTGCGCGCTTCTTCTCCTGAACTCGTGCACGACAGAAAATAGCTTAGATATCAACGCGAATGTTCCATCAACTTCAAATGCCGGCAACTATCTCACGGGGAGAGTTGCGTATAACAACCACGATTTAAATGACGCTACATTAAGCTTCAGAGGCGCATTAAAAAAAAATCCGAACGAGAACTTGTTATTACGGCGAAGCTTTATCGCGGAACTAGAGGCTGGAAATTTAGATCAGACCATCAAGCTTGCCGAGCGTGCTTTGAAACAGAAGAAAACTTCTATATTTATGCACCTTGTAATTGGTTTACGAGACGCTAAAAAGGGAAGCTGGGACAAAGCGCTCGATAATTTTACCAAAATGGAGTCGTCACAAGTCAATGAGATTTTAAAACCGCTGTTGCTTGGCTGGTCCTATCTTGGAAAAAAAGACCTTCCGAAAGCTCGGCAAAATCTATTAAGCTTAAAGAAAAAAAGAGGCTTTGAGATTCTTAGTCTTCTCCACACAGCACTCGCTCTCCAAGATCAAGAAAAGACATCTGTTGTAGACAAGCTATTAGATGAGGCTATCAGGAGCGTCGAGGAAACCCCTAGTAGACTTGCTCTAACTGCAGCAAATTACTACCAGAAAACCGGTAGAACAGACAAAGCTATCAACCTCATCGATAGAATTAAATCCAAAGATTTTAATTTAGAAATTTTGAAAGGGGGACGACGCACCGCTAAAGGCTCTAGTCTTTCGGAGGTAACCGTTAGGTCTCCACAAGATGGAATATCAGAAGCGCTTTTCGATATAGCGAGCGCACTAAGAGACGAATATGACAATAATGCTTCGCTTATTTTTGTGCGTCTCGCCAGTTATATGCGCCCAGAGTTTCATTCCGCCCAAATACTTTTGGGCGAAATTCTTGAGGAGCGAGGCAAGTATCCAGAGGCCATAAAAGAATTTGAACAAATCCCAGAAGAATCAATATTTTTTAGGATGGCACAGTTACGGTTATCACAGACCCTAAGGCAAGATGGCAAACCACGTGCTGCAATTCTGGTCCTCGAGAGGCTTAAGCAGCGGCAACCCGAAAATGCCGAAAATTTTATAAGGCTCGGAGATATATACCGATCTCAAAAAGATTGGGATGAAGCGATTTTTGCTTACAATACGGCTATAAATCTTACAAATAGAGATAGCAAGTCGGACTGGATTTTATACTACAGCAGAGGTGTAGCTCTCGAGCAATCTGGGCAGTGGGATATGGCTGAAGCTGATTTCATCAAGGCTCTAGAACTTGCCCCCAATCAGCCCTTTATAATGAACTATCTTGGATATGCCTGGACAGAGCAAGGTATAAATTTGAAAAAAGCAGAACAACTTATCCGAAAAGCGGTAGGTTTACGGCCAAAAGATGGTTATATAACAGATAGCCTTGGCTGGGTTTTGTATCAAACTTCTAGGTTCGATGAAGCCGTTCCTATTTTAGAACGCGCAGTGCGACTTCGCCCAAACGATGCGACGATCAACGACCATCTGGGAGATGCTTATTGGCAAGTTCAACGCAAACTGGAAGCTATTTACCAGTGGAAGCGAGCAATTACAATGAACCCAGACGCCGAACTAAAGGAAAAAATACAGCAAAAGTTATCTTTTGGTTTAAACTAAATAGTTTTTATATTGAAACGTCAATAACTGGTAGTACGTTGTGTTTTCATCATTGGCTTTCGCGAAAATAAATTTGCTTTTGAAGGTGACTGGCCGTCGCAATGATGGCTACCATCTTCTAGACAGTTTGGTAGCTTTTTGCGAATTTGGTGATCGCTTAGAAATTTCTTTAAATGACGCACAAGATGAAATCATTACGGAAGGTCCGTTTGGGAAAGAAATTGGCGACAACAATATTATTATAAAAACATTAGAAAAATTTCGGGAAACGACCAGATGGGAACGGCCTGTAAGGATACGATTAGAAAAAGAAATTCCGATCGGAGCTGGGCTTGGTGGCGGCTCTTCCGATGCAGCAACAACGCTCAGGCTATTATCACAAATTCCAAACAGCCCTCCCCTTACTCACAAAGAACTATTTAACATGGCTTTAGAATTAGGTGCAGACGTACCAGTCTGCCTTCACGGAAAAACAACTAGAATGCAGGGAATTGGGGAAAGACTTTCGCTACTCCAACCGCTTCCAAAACTACCCATCGTATTAGTTAACCCAAATTGCCGGCTCGAAACTAAAGATGTTTTTGGAGCATTCAGGGGAAATTACTCAGACCCAATACATAGTTGCCTATTGGAAAAGTCCTGGAACCAGGAAAAACTAAAAAACTTATTAACATCAGAACAGCAAAATGACCTTTACGACGCAGCTATTTCGTTAGTTCCGCAAATCTCCCAGGTTTTGAGACTATTAAGGGAGTTGCCAGGAGTGATAGGCGTTGGCATGTCAGGTAGCGGCGCAACCTGCTTTGCTATTTTCGAGCGTGGTAAACCATCAAAGATAAATGAAGCATTGGGAAGGCTTAACGGGACAACTTGGTGGCATAAGCTAACTTATTTGCTTCCTTGAAGGTGCGTGAGTATTCAGCAAATTTAATCAAGCCAAAAGCGCCCGCCGCCTCGTAGTCGTAAAGATTAGTTCTTAATAAAAAGTATATTAGTTTATCGAATAGTTATTTTTCATTTTCTAAGAATCCTAGCGCTTCAATAGGCTTTACGTGATTAAAACGTTTCAATCCGTTGTCGTTAGATCGAGATGGTGTTGCTAGAATTTTAGCAGCCGGTTTAATGCCTTGCTGCGCTGCTTTTGAAAACCATAAATTGGCTTCTTCTAAGTTCACTGAAGTACCGATACCTTTAAGAAAAAAAACCCCAAGATTGTACTGCGCTTTGGCATAGTTATTTTGCGCTGCCGCATAGTACCAAAGCAAAGCCGTCGACTTATTTTCTGTGACGCCTAACCCTTTATCGTAGAGAACGCCCATGCTGTATTGTGCGGGCGGAAATGCTTGAATGGCTGCTAAATTAAACCAATTTAATGCTCTGTTAATATCTTTCTTTTTTGGAGAAGCTAGAGCCATTAGTCCTAAATGGTATTGAGCTTTCGGATCTCCTTTATTTGCATTCTCCAGCAGGTCCGCGTCTTTAAGATTTTTTTCTGAGGACAACCGTTGTTTGCCTATTTCAAGATGACCTCCGTGTGAGCTAAAGGTCTTTTGCTTGGAAATTAAATTAGGTTCACTTTCTTTTTTTTTTCTGATTCTGGGTAAGTGCTAGCTACTTTTGAGTTGTGAATTGGTTTTTGAGTAGTTCTATTATTCAAGTATTCATTAGATTGTCTTATTTGGGCAGCCTCAGTGCCCGCAGGGAATACTCCTTTGCTTGATTCACTATCACTCTCAATAGCTTCGGAAGACACTTTTGGGTCATCTTTTAACCCTATGAACTTAAGGATTGTTTTTGTAACTAGATGGTCAACTTCATCATACGCATCTTCAACCGTCTTTAAGATAGAGTTCATATTCACGAGCATCGCACCGCTATATTTATAAAAGAAGGTCTTATAATGTGTCGGGAAAATGAATGCTGTAACAGTTACCACACCACCCAAGAAAACCAGCAATGGTAAAATTAACAACCACTTATTGAGCGGCTTTCTTTTAATTATTTCCTGATTCGTCGTTGCATTTGGCTCAACTAATTTTTCTTTGTCTAGTGTGGAGTCTTCTTCAGAAGAATCAAATTCCTCAAGATCAGAGAAAAGTTCTTCTTCGGTTTGCTCAAGATCAAAGGTGGGGGGAACAGGAGCTGGCCGCTCGTCAACGATATAGCTTTCCTTATTTATGTCATCGTCATTGGCTATTTCTTCATTTACAAACTCTTCTCTAATATCTTCGATTGGGGCCTGATCCTGGTATGACGTTCTCGGTTTTGATTTTAATGCCTCAGCCGCAACCAGTCGCAACGCTAGTTCATTAAGTCCAAAAATTATAGGACGTAATTCTTTTTCGAGACGGCTATCATATTCTTCTAAAGCCTTTGAGAGGCTTTGAACATCAACATCTTTTTGGGTGGTAAACTCTTTTGATTCATAAGTATTTTTCTCTTCTGAATTTAGTAAATTGCTATCTTTACGCGAAACCTGCGCCTGCTGCTCCAAAATAATTTGGTCGATCCAAGTTCCTATGGAAAGTCCTGCTTCTTTTGCTTTCTGTCGCGCGGTCTTTCGGGTTTCTTCGTCGATACCCTTGACGCTCCATGGAGTTAATGCCTGGTTCATTCATCTTCCAAATATCAACTACTTTTGGGTAGCTTATTTATACAGAAATTAGCAAATTATTAATATTCCAACACCAAGCATATTTCATACTTTATGATCGATCAAACATTAATCAAAATCTTACCGTGACCCACACTAGCATCAGCGTTCTACCTCGTGGCGACTTTCCAAAGCTTCTAATCTTAAGGACAGTTTCAATAAGATCTCTCTCAGTGGCTTCACTGCCTCTAAAACACGACCCTCCGTCTCATCTAGCTTTTTCAGCAAACTGTCTTCAGCGCGTTTAGGAACCTCTGTTACCATTTGAGGTGTTTTAAAAACATCATTAGTTTTTTGTTGGCTATCACCAGTTGACTCAAACGCTTTTGTTTCGTTCTGAATCACATTTGTTAACCACTCGCCCATGGTGATGCCTCGTTCAGCAGCAGCTGTCCTTACAAAATCTCTGGCTTCAACAGACACACCTTTTATACTCCACGGAAACTTTCCAGTTTTAACACTTTTCCCCATTGACAAGACCTCCTACATTATTATAACGCACGAGTGGACAGTTTGTTAAGACGTGGCTTTTGGTTAATCTTTGCCTTCATAATCTGACTGCCCAAAAAATTGCTGGGGCGTGGCCAAGCGGTTAAGGCAGCGGGTTTTGATCCCGCCATCGCAGGTTCGAATCCTGCCGCCCCAGCCACTGAATAGTCAACGTTTTCTCCCGTTAACCTCAATCCACAAGCTAGACTCAATAGCGTCTGGTAAAACAGGGATCCAACACAAGCCATGCAGTTTTATTGACTCTTTTAGATAAAGCCTCACGAAATGACTTGAAAAAATTGGTTCAAATCTTCCCCCTAAGAGTAGTGATGATATTACTAACTGCTCATTATATTCTCTCCACTTCCATTTAGAAGGATAATGATCTGGAAGAAATATGTCGTGAAAGTGAACAAAAACGCCTTTTGGAAGATTGGGTAAAATTTGATTAACTATTGTATCCACATCGCTCCCTGATACCGCGATATGGCTTGAATCGATTATTAAAAAATCACCTTCGCTTAACTCTGGTAATTTCTTTAGATCCACCGATTGGATTGTTTTTTCGAAGAAATTAATTCGTTCGGAAAAAAAAGACGCTCGCGGAGCAGGGTCTACGCAAGTTAAGGAGGTATCTAAATTACCATCTTTGATCGCTTTTAATATAAAACGCGTCGAGTGACCCGAGCCTATTTCTAAAATATTTTTGGGTTTTTTCGATCTAACGAGACTGTAAGCGACTGCTGCATCAAGTCCAGGGAACCAATCTTGATGCCAACGGGGTGTGTTTTTACTTCGGGGCTGGTGATCGATTTTTTTTAGATCTTTGTTGAATGCTGAGACTGTTTCAAGAGTATCTGAAAACGCATCTATTTTGTCTTCTGAAAACCACTTGTGTATCCAACAAGTTTTATTTTTATTCCTTTCTAATCCAGCGGCATATCTATGCGGTATAAAGAAACCCATATCTTTTATATTTAAGACAGTTAGTAGCCCATAGATAATTCGTTTTATACTCATCTAAGGGAACCAGCTATAAAAAGATATTATTCAAAACTATACCTCGAGCTCCATTCCTTCCATTGCCACTAAAGAGCCCGGTCTGGCTTTATTAACCTCTTCGGAGATAATATCCATTGCAGCATCATCATTCCCTGGGTCATGGTGAAAAATTACCAGCTTTTTTACTGAAGCCACGTCGCATAACTTCACACCCTCTTGCCATGTGGAATGACCCCAACCAGCAAAATGATGATAATTTTCATCAGTAAAACATGCGTCATATATTACTAGATCCGATCCACTAACAAGACTTTTTATATTCTGATCTATTTCTCCTACTTTGTGCTCAGTATCGGTGATGTAGCATACTGACCTTCCCCCAAAATTTACTCTATAGCCCACTGCCCCTTGGGGATGATTTAACGCCGCCGTTGATAAACTTATCCCTCCATCCAGCTCAATTTTATCGCCAGGTTTAAATGTCAAGAATTCTAAGTTTGCATTAAACACCTCCAACGAAACCGGAAACATTGGAGGGCTAGTAAGTTTTTGGAATACTTCCTTTATAGGTATCTGCTGATCAAAGACACCCGACCAAATTTTAAAATTATTTTTAGGATTAAACGCTGGCGCAAAAAATGGAAAACCTATTATGTGGTCTAAGTGAGCATGACTGAAGAAAATTTCAGCCTCAATCTTACCCTTTTTAATTAATTCCTGACCGAGAGCGCGAAGTCCTGTACCAGCATCAAATATTAAGGTCTTATCTCCACAGGTAATTTCTACGCAAGGGGTATTTCCGCCGTATCGTTGATAACCCAAACCGGGACACGGTATGCTTCCTCGTACCCCCCAGAACTTAACTGTTAATTTTGCCTCTTTACTCAAGATCGCACCTTTTCCCCGGCCAAACGCGTTTACCTTTTGAGATCCGACTGATAATTGCAGATATTATCTAAAGATTTCCGTTAATACAAATTCAAGCGGTAACCATTTTCAGTTGTAGTCAGAATAAGTGCCTCCGAGGAGCTGTTCTCAATTTTTTTTCTGAGACGGTAGATATGTGTCTCCAAAGTGTGTGACGAAATTCCATCGTTATATCCCCATACATCACTCAGCAATTTTTGTCTCGATAATTCATTTTGAGGAGCCTGCCACAATTGCCACAAAATATCCGTCTCCTTTTCGGTTAGTCTAACTCTAACCTTAGTATCTAAATTAATTAAAACCTTTTCATTTCGCCGAAAACCATAGTTTGCTATTTTCAAATCTTTACCGCCGCTCTTCTGTAAAGCAATCTTCCGAGATATCGCTGTTAATAAGTCACTCACCTTTATTGGCTTTAGTAATATTTCTTTTTGGGAATCTAACGTTTGACAAACACCCTTAAGGAAGGAGTCATCTGGCATTAAAACTATCAATTGTGATCCTGGAAAACTATCGTAAATCTCATCCAAAACAACACTGTCATGCTGGCTTTTATTAATATTCACTAAAATGATATCGGTTGTCTTTTTTTCTTCTTTGAGCTCCTGTAGCTCTTGATAACCTGTCACTTGATGAACCAAATATGTTTTGTCGAATTCTAATTGTTTACGTAGAGCAGAGCTGCTGTCATTATCACTATCGACTAATAAAAGCTTTTTCATATGCTATCTCTTCAAATACTTTATTAGATCTAACTAGGTTCATTTATTAATTAGCCTGAAATTCTTTAACCACAACATCTTTCCAAAAGGCTATATGGCCTTTAATGCGTTTAGCTTTTGACTTCGGCCGCAGATAGCCCCAAGCTCCATCCTTAACAGAGTTTTCCATTGTTTTTATATCAAAGTAAGTCGCCATCCCTTTCCACGGACAACGCGTTAAAGTTTCTGTTTGAAAAAGATATTCTGTTTTAACGTCATTTTCCGGAAAATAAATATTGTTTTCAATAACCAAGCAATCTTCCGATTTCGCGATTACAGTGTCTCCCAATGAGGCCACAAACATATTTGAATCCCCTGTATAACTTAAAATCGTGGTGCAAAAATTAGCTTAAGCATTTCGTTTGATAGAGAACTGCTTGGGTCACAAAACGACTCGCAAACTGAAAAATGGTTTCCATCTTCTATGATCGATTTCAGGACGGGTTGCTTGGCTTCATTTAACACATCAGTCAAACAATTGGTTTGATAAAGATACTCTTGCCCCTCTTTTGCCCCAACTGCGATAATTATTGGAGGCAGCTTGACCTCTTCTGGAACCATGCTTTCAACTACTCGGACAGGGCTATATTTATCTACTTCATTAAGAGTTAACCTGACTTGAGCGTTTAAGTAAGATAATCGTATTGGCTCAAGATCATGTATACCACTTAAAGAGCACCCGCCCTTCAGGTAGCTTGGCCCACTTGGGCTACACATCAACCCCGCAAGGTGACCGCCAGCAGAATGCCCTGCAACAAAAATTTTGTTCTTATCACCGTCAAATTGCCATGCGTTTTCAAAGATCCAATCTAAACAATTTCTGATATCTTTAACTATCGATCCAATCTGAACCGCGGGACAGAGGCGATATCCGATGGAAATAAAATTAACGCCGGCAGCTGTATAAAACGGCGCCAAAAATCTACCTATACTTTTACTACGGGAAGACCAATAGCCCCCGTGTATGAATGCTAATATAGGACCCATTGGTTTGTTAATGGGAAAGATATCCATCGACTGCATATCATCCGGACCATATTTTATATCAAGCTTGCAGGGTAAGAGTGCACATGCTTCATCACCTCTTTTCTCCCATAGGTTAATTATTTCTACTGCATTTGATATTTTGTTGAGATTGTTGTATTCGCTATCTAGCGATTCCTGGCTCAGCCCTTTATAGATAAACTCAGTTGTTGACACGACTAGCCCTTTTTACCCTTTATTAGAAAACAAACTTAAGACAATTTTTGATCTATGACCATGCTTAAGGTTCCAGGAAAGAAATGACAACTTCAGAGCAAAATAAAAACTCGTACCAGCTTAATAAAAATACTGATGAGCAAGAGACTAATATGGCTCGTGAAAAAACATCTGTGGAGAGAGCCATTAGCGACCTTCGAAGAGGAGCACTTGTTATGCTCTTTGATCCTTTAAGACGAACCGCCGCAATAATCCAAGCCGCCGAGTTATCAACTGCCGAAGGCCTTGATCTAATCTTAAAACTAGCTGGCTCTGAACCCTCGGTAGTAATAACAAACCGACGAAGCACAGCCATTCGTATAAACACTAAAACAACAGAAGTTATTAGCGTTAGTATTCCCCCACAAGGGGGAGTTGAACTGGTACACAGACTCGCCAACCCTATTTTCGAAACCGAAGATGGGTTTGGGTCTATTGATCAAGAAGAATTAGATAATCTACCCGTGGTTCCAGAAGCTAGTGACGGCTTAGCGCCAAAAGCTGTCCAGCTTGTAAAATTCGCTCGGCTTTTGCCCAGCGTTGTCATATCTCGTATACCTTATGCTGAAATGAGTCGCTTGTCTGGTTGGAATAAAGCAGACTCTTTGCTTGCAGTTGACGCCAGATTAATTGACGCCTTGCCTGAAATGCGTGCACAACGACTAGTAAAGGCTGTATCAGCGCAAGTGCCCCTTATTGATTCAGAGAAAACAAGTTTAATAGCGTTTCGACCTGTTGATGGGGGGGAAGAACATGTGGCGATAGTCATTGGAGACCTAGATACCGATCAAGCGGTTTTGGTAAGACTTCACTCTCAATGCCTAACTGGAGACTTGCTTGGGAGTTTGCGCTGCGACTGCGGCGATCAACTGCGCGGGGCTATAAAAGCTATTTCCGAGTATGGTGGAGGAGTTTTAATCTATTTGGCGCAAGAAGGACGAGACATCGGCTTAGTGAACAAATTGCGGGCCTATAACCTACAGGACTTAGGGTCTGATACTGTAGAAGCTAATCACCAAATTGGTTTTGAGGTTGACGAGAGGATTTATGCGCCAGCAGCTGAGATTTTAAAACAGCTTGGAATTCAAAAAGTGAAGCTGTTGACCAATAATCCCAATAAAATTGATCAGTTGGCCGCAACTGGGATCAATGTTATAGAACGAGTGAAGCACGCATTTCCGCCAAACCCGCATAATGCTGAGTATCTAAAGACAAAAGCTGCAAAAACTGGCCACCTTTTCTAAAAGTATACACAAATTACGCTAAATCTGTCTTTGGCACGGATAAGTTAAAGCTACATCTTCCTGCTTGTGTATGAGAATTGAAATTGGAAGCTTTTTTAGGTTGACTGCATTCAAATAAATCTTGCCTGGATGATAATATGTATATTGTTGTAGGACACACACAAACGAACCATTCTAGCCTGTCTTTTAGAGGTTTAGAGTGTCGGTGCAGCATTGGTAAGGGGGGCATCACAGAAAACAAAGTTGAGGGTGACCTCTGCACTCCAGCTGGAAAATGGCCTCTTCGACGGGTTTTTTACCGTGAAGACCGCGTACAACAGCCAGACACCAGCCTTCAAACTCTTCGTGTCTCTAAAAATATGGGTTGGTCAGATGACCCTTGTGATGACAGAGGATATAACACTTTAATAAAAACACCCTATCCCTATAGTCATGAGACACTTTGGCGTTCGGACAGCATATACGATATAATTATCGAACTGGGATATAACGACAACCCTCCGACTTTAGGCAAGGGCAGCGCCATATTTGTGCACCTTGCACGCCCTAATTTTGATCCGACGGCGGGCTGCATTGCTCTAAAAAAGTCTGACCTATTAAATCTGCTTTCTTTGGTAAGTCACGATGATTTATTGCATATAGTTATATGAAGGATGAATTTAAGTGTCTCGGCTACCAAATAAAGCTGTCCCTAGCCGAATATGAGTTGCGCCGAGCTTTATGGCCACGTCATAATCACTACTCATGCCCATGCTTAGGTTTTCTAAGTTTGTTTCTTTGGCAATATTTGCCAGCAACGCAAAATGTAATGCAGGGGTTTCATTGGCGGGCGGAATACACATAAGTCCTATGATGTTCAGGTTCAGATCATTTCTGCAATAATTAACAAAATCTGCTGTCTCTTCTGGATACACACCAGCCTTTTGTTTTTCCTCTCCAGTATTCACCTGAATATAGCAGGGTATTTCCACTTTCTGCTCGGACATTTCTTTTGAAAGTGCAGCAGCAAGTTTTGGTCGGTCAACTGTTTCTATGACATCGAAAAGAGCAACTGCCTCTTTGACCTTATTTGTCTGAAGCGCCCCGATCAGGTGTAACTCTAATCCGTCATATTTTGATTTTAACGGCTTCCATTTTGTCTTCGCTTCTTGAACTCTATTTTCGCCAAAGACCCTGTGCCCTAATGATATTAGCTTTTCTATTTTTTCAATGGGTTGAGTTTTACTGACAGCAACTAACGATATGTCTTGTGTATTTCTCTTTACTTCGGCGGCAGCCAAGTTGATGGCTTCTTGTACCTCTATCAACTTTTCTTTATAGCTCAATCCGTAGCCCTCCCTTATTTAGATTAAACCTTAAGTATACCATTCTTGTCCAAGTAGCCCATTTCAACCATTAACTCTCCATGATTGTCTATGACTTTTGCTATTTGATCGTCTGATAGAACGCGACGATAAGAACCTACCTTTCCTTGCCGGAAAAATTTATGTCCGGCTCGGGACTGTTCAGCAAAACCTTTTTTATTCTCTTGTTGGGAAACCACTTGAAAGGAGCTATGACGAATAGCGCGTTTCAAACGCGGAGTATCTTTTGGTAATCGTAGAAACTTCATTAATTTTCCAAATGATTTGACGGGATTTTGGATCATATCTTCGTACCGAAGGCATAAAGGGCTAAGATTTTCTACGTTGAACCAACTGTAGTAATGGTTACTCCAACCTCCCAGTATTTGGAAAATCCCTTTTTCTGTGGAATTTATCCGATGATATGGCGACGAGATAGCTTCTATAGTGTCGTCAATTGTTAAATTATAGTGATCAGAAAAGGAAACTAGCATGTCGAGCGGGTTTCTTATCACATAGATTACCCCAGCCAAATGCTCCAGCCATATTAATGGACTATTTTCGAAATTCATCACAGCGTTATGCGTTTTGGCAAAAACAGTTTCAGAATGAGATCCCATATATTTCTGAACCTGATTTCGCAGCTTATGAATATTGCTGTCACTCTCATTTCGTAGTGATTTTCCAGAAACCGTCTCATATAGAGAAAACGAATTATCCGAAAACTTGACTACACCAAGATCATTAATATCCGCCGGACTTTGTGTGTTACGGAAAAGATTTTCCAAAAAAATTCGGAGCCAAGTGTTCCCCGACTTTGGATACGATGCCAACCAAATTATACCACCACCCACAGCGGTCTCCGTTTCATGAACAGCTAAAACCCATAAAGCTTCCGCAACTTACGATGTGTTTAATAAAACTTTATCTAGGAACTAGCTACAAAGAGATTTTTTTACTTTGATTTTTAAAGTTACCCCAAAACGGCTGCTCTTTTTAGGAATTTTGTTCACCTCTTTAAAACAGTTCTTTTGTGACTCTAAATTTACATAAAAAAAAGGGGCCGCCCAAAGGCGACCCCTCAAGTTTTTTGCAACTATTAGAAGCCGACTTTCAAACCAGTTACAAGATATGTACCTGAATGTTCGTCGTCAGTAACTGTTGGATCGTCCGTAGTGTACGTCGCCATACCTAAGGTGCTGGCCCACGTTACACCCTTACCGAGCGAGTATTTAGCAGAGAGATGAAAAACATCTGCTTCAGCTTGGCCTGCTTTTGCTGCTCCACCTTCACGCTCACCATGATGGTAGCCTAAGCTAATACCCATAGGACCGGAGTCATATGTAATACTACCTGCAACGGCTGTACCGTCTGCAGCACCAGTATCTTCAAAGTTGGCTGTAGCGATATTAACGCCAAATGCACCCATGCCGAGCCTTACACCAAAAGCTGTTGCTTGTGGCTCAGAGTCAGCACCTGCACCTGCTTCTGCGTCAGTTACTGTACCGTAACCAGCAGAAATACCTACAGACATGCCGCCCATTTTCGCCTTGTAGTTAGCACCGGCTGTCACATAGTCGGACTTGTTAGCGTTACGGTCAAACTGTGCGCCACCGTCTTCACCGGCCCATGGAGCATAGGATACGCCCAACTGGAAGCCATTCACACGTGGTGTGTAATATGTGATTTTTTCGGAGTCGTTCATGCCGTTTGGCTCAATGTTTGTCGATCCCATTGGCTGACGGAAGTGACCTGATTGGCTGATTGAACCACCAGTGTTAACCCAGGAACTTTGGTCACCAGAGTTGAAACCAATACCGTAACCTTTTGCAGAATAGTGCATTTTGTACAGTGCAGAGTTTTCCGAACCTAGGTTGATTTCACCGAAACCACCTTTAACAATTAGATATGACTCGTCGATGGTGTCACCACCGCCGTTACCTTCAAGCTGCATGTTAACGCCAACGGACATGCCGTTGTCGAGCTTTACCATTCCCTTGAAGTGAACTTCAGAGTCTGATTTTACGTCTACGCCACTGTAATCGGCTGTGCCAACGTCGTCTTGGCTAACATAACCAACCCACTGCTCCATGTATCCGCCAACGCTTAATTTCATTTTTGCGCTTGCTGGAGCAGAAGCGATCATACCAGCAGCAACTAGTGCTGTTGATCCTAGAAGAATCTTCTTCATATTCTCTTCTCCTTAAGTACCACATTGTGGTAGTTTATTGATAGAGACAACAGCCATAACGCGTTTATAGCTGTAGCTACCTCTAGATTCCTTCAGTATTTATTGAATTTAAGCCGTTTGGTCAAACATTGTTCACCAAAAATGATGCAAAAAAACAGCGCTGTTACATAAATATCACAGTTTTCCACAAATACCGATCATATCAGCGAAGCAAAAGTTCGAAGCGGCAGTGACACACGTTTCAAAGAGATGTCCTTTTATAGTTTCGCCTTGCTAATTCATTTGTTTCTTTGAGCCGCACACGCTAAAAGAAACAGATTGTTAATCTTAAAAATTTTTGCGAGAGTTTGTGAGATGAAACGCTTTTTTTGGTCATTGCTCATAGCGCCGATTTTGTTTGGATGTGAGGGGGCGGATATTGAGTACAAATACCCTGTCAAAGTGGGTGCCGGTGATCAATACGGCTATGAAGAGCCAGAAAAATTTTTCGGAAAAGATGGTTTCACGTTATTTGACAACACTGGAGGATCAAAAGGTAGTGGCGGTTCAGGAAGTGGAGGGATTGGCGTAAATAGTTTTCTTTGGCGTGCATCATTAGACACCATAGCATTCATGCCTCTTCTGTCGGCCGATCCATTCGGCGGTGTCATTATAACTGACTGGTATGGACCGCCAGAGTCTCAAAATGAACGTTTTAAGTTAAATGTTTTTATCCTGGGAAAAACCCTTCGTTCAGATGGAGTGCGAGCGACCGTATTTAAACAAGTAAGAGATACAGACGGGTCCTGGGTTGACGCCGCACGCGATGGAGAGCTCGACAGAGACGTAGAAGACTCTATCCTGACACGAGCCCGAGAGCTTAAGATTAACTCCTTACCCCAACGCTAGAGATTTATAAATCTCAAACAAGCCAGAAATAAGCCAATTAAGGATAAGTTTCACCAATGAAGCGCTATAATTTTCGAGAAACCGAGCAGAAGTGGCAGCAAAAATGGTCTGAAGCTAAGACCTTCCAAGTATTTGAAAACACGGACCTTCCAAAATACTATGTCTTAGAGATGTTTCCATATCCATCAGGCCGGATCCACATGGGTCATGTTCGCAACTACACCCTCGGTGATTTACTTGCAAGGTACAAAAAGGCGTGCGGCTTTAACGTGATGCACCCTATGGGTTGGGATGCCTTTGGGCTGCCTGCGGAAAATGCGGCCTTTGAGAGGAATATACATCCCGCAAAGTGGACAGATCAAAATATTAGCACCATGCGTGAGCAACTTAAAGCAATGGGTCTCTCGTATGACTGGGACCGGGAACTATCAACGTGCGATCCAGAATATTATAAGCATGAACAGAAGATGTTCTTGGATTTTGTTAAAAATAATCTTGCTTACCGAAAAGAAAGTTGGGTGAACTGGGACCCTGTAGAGAATACGGTTCTTGCCAACGAACAAGTCATAGACGGTAAAGGATGGCGTTCGGGAGCGCCTGTCGAAAAGCGCCTTTTGTCACAGTGGTTCTTAAAAATCACTGAATATAGTGACGATTTACTCAAATCAATTGAAACTCTTGAGCGGTGGCCAGACAAGGTCAAACTAATGCAACACAATTGGATAGGACGTTCCGAAGGAGCAACGATCTTCTTTAACATTAACGGGCATGACGACCGCCTTGAAGTATTCACAACCAGGCCCGACACGATATTTGGCGCTTCGTTCTGCGCCATTGCAGCAAACCACCCTATAGCTTCAAGCCTTGGGAAGACCGATACTAAACTCCAAGACTTCATATCAGAGTGCAACAAGCTCAGCACCAGTGAAGCTGACATTGAAACGGCAGAGAAACGAGGCTATGACACAGGATTAAAAGTGGCTCATCCCTTTCTAGATGGCTGTGAACTGCCCATTTACGTCGCAAACTTTGTGCTGATGGACTATGGAACGGGAGCCATTTTTGGCTGCCCTGCACATGATCAACGCGATTTAGATTTCGCACTAACTTATAATCTACCCGTGCTCCCTGTTGTGTTGCCAAAAAACAAGAGCGCCGATGAATTTCAGATAAACAAAGTAGCTTACACTGGCCCTGGCTGCATAATTAATTCGGGTTTCCTGGACGGCCTAGAAATTGAAGAGGCGAAAAAGGCCGTTATTGACGCTTTGGAGGCCAAAGGAGCCGGCAATAAAAAAACAACGTATCGCCTAAGGGATTGGGGGGTTTCGAGGCAAAGATACTGGGGATGCCCAATACCAATCATTCATTGTGAAGACTGCGGCATTGTTTCTGTTCCCGATGAAGACTTACCAGTTCTATTGCCGGAAAACGTAGATTTTGAAAAAGTTGGTAATCCTTTAGAAAATCATCCCTCTTGGAAATTTACCAAGTGTCCATCATGTGGACGTGATGCTCTTCGAGAGACCGACACTTTTGACACGTTCTTTGAGTCCTCATGGTACTTTAATCGGTTTTGCGATGCGAAAGGGGAGGTTGCTTTTGACCAAAAGTCTGCTCAGTATTGGTTGCCAGTAGACCAATATATCGGCGGTGTGGAGCACGCCGTTTTGCATTTGTTATACTCCCGATTTTTCACTCGCGCACTTCGTAAATGCGGCTATTTAAACATAGACGAGCCATTCGATGGCCTCATGACGCAAGGTATGGTTTGTCACGAAACTTACAAAGACTCTACTGGCTGGCTTTTTCCAAACCAGGTAACGAAAAACGAAGCCGGCGAATTCGTAAATTCTGAGACAAACGAAAACGTTGTGCTTGGACGAGTAGAAAAAATGAGCAAGTCGAAACGTAATGTCGTGGACCCAGAAGCGATAATAGAGAGTTACGGCGCTGACACGGCCCGGCTCTTTATGCTCTCTGATTCGCCACCAGAACGAGATTTAGAATGGACAGAGGCTGGTGTTGATGGCGCCTGGCGTTACTTAAATAGACTTTGGCGAAGTATCCTCGAGTTCAATGAGCACCCTTTTCCAAAAACTAACAAGATATCAATAGCAAAAGAGGGTGACGAACTCCGGCGGTTAATTCACAAGACTATAAAAGCAGTCACGGAGAACATAGAGCGGTGGCGATATAATAGCGCAGTGGCAAATATTCGAGAATTGAGTAACCATTTGAATGATTTTAAGCCAGAAAATAGTAATGACGCTAAAATTAAATTATTTGGATATGAAGTACTTCTACGTCTTATTGAGCCCATGACACCACATATAGCCGAAGAAATTTGGCAGGCGCTAGGAAAAACGGACGCCTTAGGGGAACAGCCTTGGCCTCAATACGATAAGGACTTAGTAATTGATGAAACTATTTCTATAGCAATCCAGATTAATGGTAAGCTTCGAGGGAGTATTCAAATTCAGCGTGATGCCACTGAAGAGGAAGTAAAAGCCTTGGCTCGCGATTTACCGAATATTAACAAAGCAATCGAGGAAAAAGAAGTGCGGAAGGTAATCGTTGTACCAAACAAAATTATCAACTTTGTCATTTAGAATAATACGACTAGCAGTTTTCTTAAATTTAATAATGGCAACAGGCTGCGGGTTCCAGCCTCTCTATTCTCATGGAAGCGGTAACTCTAGCCATGTTGTCAATCAACTCTCGCGCATACAAATCAGTCCTATAGAAAATCGAAGCGGCCAAATTCTTCGAAACTTCTTGCAAGATAAACTAACGCCATCAGGTGTGCCTTTTAGTCCGACTTACAAACTTACTATTTCTCTGGAAGAAACTAGGTCTGACATGGGGATATTACGGGATTCCACATCAACTTTCGCAAAAGTAAAAATGGGCGCGAAATACCAACTAATTAACATTGAAACGAAAAATATATTAGACAGTGGAACTGTCTCCTCCACCACCGTATTCAATATAGTCAGTTCCGAATACGCTAATCTTAGCGCACAAAAAGATGCTCGCAGACGGACTGTACGCATTATCAGTGACTTAGTTAAAGAGCGGCTAGCACTGTTTTTTTTAAAGAACCATAAATGACTATTTAATGAAACTTTCGATAAAACATCTGGATAAGCTCAGCAAATTATTTCCACCTGAATTACATGGCATTCTAGTTTATGGGCCTGACGCTGGCCACGTCAGTGAAGTTAGCCAAAAAATAGGAAAATCCCATGTAGAAGATCTTAGAGATCCATTTCAGGTAGAAGAACTAAGCGTCAATGAAATTAAAGAGGATCCAGCTCTTTTAACTGATGCTGCGATGTCCCTACCTATGACCGGCGGAAGTAAACTAATAATAATACGCGAATGCACCGACGTGCTTACCTCAAATCTTGAGGAAATCAGTCGTCTTGAGTCCATAGAAGCCAAATTTTTAATTCTTTCAGGCACACTCAGCCCCCGCTCCAAGCTTAGAAAGCTCTTTGAAGACAATAAACGCCTGGGCGCCCTGCCATGTTACACTGATCAAGAAGGTGACCTAAGGTCGCTCATTTCAACAGCTATGTCAGAGGCTGGGGTTTCTATGCGTCCGGAGGCATTACAGTATCTTGTGACGTACCTTGGTAGTGATCGCCTTACTACAAGGAGCGAATTAAACAAGCTTATACTTTATGCTGGTGACAACAACGAGATAAATTTACAGACTGTAATCGATATTATTGGTGATGGTGGGCCAATTGTCCTGGACGCAATACCTTCCAGTATTGCTGATGGCGATATAAAGTCATTTCTTATTGCTCTTGACCGCCACAATTCCGATTCCCAAAACCCCATTAGTATTCTTAGAACTACTATTAGTTACTTTCAAAAGTTGAGAACAGCTCGGGCACTTGTTGAGCAGGGCCGCTCTGCAAAAGATGCCATTTCTTCCTTGCGCCCCCCTGTTTTTTGGAACAAAAAGCTTGATTTTGAAAGACAATTAAAAAGGTGGAGTACAAATCAGTTAAACGATTTACTCGAACGATTGCAAGACGCCGAGGTACTGTGTAAAACAACCGGTTATCCTGCCATGACAATAACATCTCAAATTTTGCTAGGCTTATGTATTAAGGGATCAAAACGATCTCTATCTAGCTAAGAGTTTTTAGTTTTTTAGTTTTTCAAATACATAATCAAACTGTTCTAGCGTTTCGTATTTGATTATTATTTCACCTGTCTCCCCCTTCACATTAAGTATTACCTTCAAACCTAAGGCTTCCTCTAATTGATCTTGAGCCGATAGTGTGTCGGGGTCTAAACTTTTTTTGCGCGTCTCAAGTGATGAGCGTCGGTCTTGATCTTTAGGATGTGATATACTGGTGTCCGCTTTCGCAAGTTTTTCTGTTGCTCTTACAGACAGGCCCTCCTTGAGCACTACCTCTGCTAGTCTCTCGGGGTTTGGGGACGTAAGTAATGCGCGGGCATGCCCTGCTGACAACTCATTATTCTCTATCTTGGTCTTGACAGACATTGGGAGGAGCAGCAACCGGAGTGTGTTGGCTATATGGCTCCTACTTTTTCCAACCCCCTGCGCGACTTGTTCTTGGGTGTAGCCATGAACTTCCATTAATTTGGCGAAGGCCTCAGCTTCTTCAATCGGCGATAAATCAGCTCTTTGAATATTTTCTATTAGTCCAATCTCGATAATCTCTTTATCGTCATAATCATCAATTATAGCTGGAACTTCATGAATTTGTGCTAATTGTGCCGCACGCCATCTTCGCTCACCGGCCACTATTTCAAACATATGCTGTTGTTGGTTAGATCTTCGCACTAGCAACGGTTGCAAAACACCCTTAGTTCTGATGCTTTCAGCAAGAGACTCGAGGTCCGCCTTCTGAAACAACCGCCTAGGTTGTCCGGGCCCTGGCATGATTTCGTCTATTGGTACGAGTTGGTGACCACTTTCCTTAGTCGGCTTCAGCTCGCCTGCACTCGCTTCGCCAAACAATGCCGACAAACCTCTCCCAAGTGTTTTACGTTTTCTGGTCGGGTTTTTATCAGTGCTCACTTAGCGATACTCCTCTCGCGTCTAATTACTTCTCCTGCAAGATGAATATAGGCCTGAGATCCCGCACACCGTAGATCATAAACTAAAGCTGGCAGACCATGTGACGGCGCCTCAGAAACCCTAACATTTCTTGGAATCACGGTCTCATAGACCTTTTCGCCTAGGTGCTCACGTACATCTGCAGCAACCTGTTCGGTTAAATTATTCCTTTGATCAGCCATAGTCAAAACAACCCCTTGAATTTCTAGGGACGGATTAAAAACCCGACGCACTCTTTCTATCGTATTAAGGAGCATGCTCAAACCTTCGAGAGCATAAAACTCGCATTGTAGCGGCACCAAAACAGCGTCTGACGCAACGAGCGAGTTCAACGTTAAAAGCCCTAGTGACGGCGGACAGTCTATAAGTACAAAATCAAAGATTTCGCGTTCGGTTTCAGCATGCCTAACCAACGCCTCTCGTAGTCTATACTCGCGTTTTTCTGCTGAAACTAATTCTAACTCTGCGCCTGATAAATTTTCTGAGCTTGAAACAATTGCCAAACCCGGCACTGCGCATGGCGTTATAGCTGCCGATAAACTGCACTCTCCACTTAAAACAGCATAAATATCCAACTCCCTTGCGTCTCTTGGTATCCCTAAACCTGTACTAGCATTTCCTTGGGGATCAAGGTCTATAAGTAGTACCTTCATATCGCATGCAGCCATTGCAGTCGCTAAGTTAACGGCCGTCGTTGTCTTTCCAACACCCCCTTTCTGATTTGCAACCGCCAAAACCCTTGTTCCGGCCTTCTTCTGGGTTGGCTCCTCACTTTTATCGTTCACCTACTAAATCCTTTACTAAAACGATTTTGCCATCAGGGCTGGTAATGCTTTGTTTGATAACGGTTTTCATCTTCCAGTTTTTAGATGCTGCCGTCAATTCTTGATTCACCCGTGCGCCCTTTGGGAAAATCCCAAGCGTGTCTTTGCCAAAAAAGGGGCTGACCACTTTTAACAAGCCGTCTAAGGGCATAAACGCGCGCGCCAAGACGACATCATAATCCTTAACAAGTAGATTTTCTATTTTACAAGGGTGGACTGTAGCGCTCGCTTCCGTCTCCCTAATAACCTCATATAAAAAAGCACATTTCTTTTTATTCTGTTCAACCAGCTGTACGTTTTTCATGCCCATTATAGAGAGTACCAACCCTGGGAAACCCGCACCCGTGCCAACGTCTATAACTGAAGATGCTTTTTTCGGCGACATTAGATAAATCTGAGCACTATCCAGAAAGTGTCTATGCCAAGCTTGCTGCAAACTATTCGTCGAAATCAGATTAATTTTAGATTGCCATCTTAATAACAACGTGGCGTAGGTTTCTAACTTTTCTATTGTTTCACGTGAAACACTTACATGCTCCAAAAAGACCTCTGGACCATCCATTTTTTATTAGCCTGCCTCCTGGAGATACTTACGTCGACGACCCTGCGCCCGCACGTGTCGGAGCAAAATTATGGTTGCTGCAGGGGTTATGCCCGGTATTCGGGCAGCTTGACCAAGGGTCTGCGGCTTTACTGTCTCTAGAGCTTGCCGGGCCTCATTCGAAAGCCCGCCAACAGAGCAAAAATCCATGCCTTTAGGGAATACTAGATTTTCGTCTTTTCTATAAGCCTCGATATCTGCTTCTTGCCGGCGCACATAACTTTCATACATCGAGTTGTTTCTACAAAGCTCCAGATATTGTTGTGGTATTTCGCCAACTTCCGGCCAAATTTCGAGAACCCTCTCTTTTCCAATGTCGCGATGTCCAAGGAGCTCATGGGCCGACCTCTTTATGCCATCTTGGTTGACGGCAACCCCTAGCTTTGAAAGAACAGACGGCGATAACTTCAGCATTTTTAAGGTATCCTCTGCTTTTTCAATGTTAGACCTTTTCTCTTCAAAGTGACCTTTTCTGTGCCCGCCCACACACCCTATAAACACACCCTTTTCTGTCAAGCGAATGTCAGCGTTATCTGCTCTCAGCTGCAGCCGGTACTCTGCTCTGGAGGTAAACATTCTGTATGGCTCTTTTATCTCCTTTGTCACCAAATCGTCGATCATTACCCCAAGATAGCCCTCAGCCCGATCAATTATGAAATTAGGTTCTTTGCCCAGCGCCATTAGACCAGCGTTGACGCCCGCCACCAAGCCCTGGCCAGCCGCTTCTTCGTAGCCTGTTGTGCCAGTTATCTGCCCCGCCATAAAAAATCCGGCCATTTTTTTTGTCTCGAGGGTATGTTTAAGTTCGCGTGCATCGACGTGATCATATTCAATTGCGTAGCCCGGCCGGATAATTTTTACGTTTTCTAAACCTGATATGCTGCGAACAAAATGCTCCTGAATGTTGGCTGGCAAAGAAGTAGAGATGCCGTTTGGATAAACAGTGTCTGTATTTAGTCCCTCAGGCTCTAGGAATATTTGGTGCTCGTTCTTGTCGGCAAAGCGGACAACTTTATCCTCTATGGAGGGGCAATATCTAGGCCCAACCCCCTCTATTTGTCCCGAGTAAATCGGCGATTTGTTTAAGTTTTTAGTTATAATGGCGTGTGTGGACTCGTTTGTGTTGGTGATGAAACAGGACCTTTGTTCGTTCTGTATTTCATCTGTTAAATAAGACATTGGCTCTGGAGGACAGTCCCCCTTTTGCTCAAGCAGCGATCCCCATGCTATGGTTTTTCCGTCTAAACGGGGTGGCGTGCCCGTCTTAAGACGCGATAAAGCAAATCCAAACTTCTCAAGCGTTAAAGCTAGCCCAATCGAGGGTGCGTCGCCTATTCGGCCAGCCGGCGTCTTGGATTCCCCCAGGTGAATAACACCCCGCAAAAATGTCCCCGTGGTTAGAACCAAGGCCCTACAAGCCACCTCCTCGCCACTACTCAAAACCACTCCCGTAACCGCCCCGGTTTTTTCACAAACAACGTCCTCTACCGTAGCTTCCATTATGGAGAGGTTGTCTTGCTGAAAAAGAGCCTGCTGTACTGCTTCTCTATACAAAGCGCGATCGGCCTGAACCCTTGGGCCGCGCACTGCCGGTCCTTTGCTTCTATTCAATACCCGAAACTGAATACCTGAAGCATCTGCCGCTTTAGCCATTAAACCATCAAGGGCATCTATCTCTCGGACCAAATGCCCCTTACCCAAACCCCCAATAGCCGGGTTGCATGACATTTCGCCAATGGTTTCTTTTTTTTGAGTTATAAGAACGGTGGGGACGCCCAGCCTTGCGCTTGCTGCTGCAGCTTCTGCGCCTGCGTGGCCGCCCCCTATAACAATCACCTTGGTTTGTATCACAAGATCTCCATTAAATATTTCTTAGGGTGTTTTAAGTCTAAATCTTTTTCTTATAAAGAAGAATTTTTGTATTTGTTTCACGTGAAACATTATTTTCCGATACAAAAATCTCCAAAGACTATATCCAACAAGTCCTCCACATCAACAGCGCCTACTACCCGGCCCAGGGATTTGGTGGCCGCCCTTAGCTCTTCCGCTACGATTTCCGGTTCTTCGCCCAACGAAAGTGCTGTTTTCGCGGACCTCATACTATTTAAGCAAGTTTGGAGGGCTTCTCTATGCCTAGTCCTTGTGATCACGGCGGGCTCTTGCCCAACCATTCTTTTCGAGACGATCTTTTTTAGTCCGTTTACCAATTTATCTAGTCCGATCTCATCCCTAAGAGATATGGCAAGCGTTTCCCTCTTCTTTACGTCTGTCGGCAGCAAATCTATTTTATTTAGAACAACCAAATCGCATTCTGGGTTTGGTTTCAGTCGTTCGAGGAAGTCTGCTTCCGTAGTTGGCTCAAGCAATATCAAACGACCATCCGCTGTCTTTGCCCACTCTTGCGCGCGTTTTATTCCCTCATTTTCTATGGGATCCGTTGATTCCCTAAGTCCCGCTGTGTCAGCTACTATTACAGGGTACCCGTCCAGGTCCAAAGATGCTTCTAAGACATCCCGGGTGGTACCGGGTTGTTCAGAAATAATAGAAACTGGCCTTTTTGACAGCCAATTCACCAGCGTGGATTTTCCTGCATTCGGAGGCCCTATGACAGCTATACGAAAGCCGTCCCTCAAAATCTCACCTCGCCTGCCATCATTGAGTCCTTTTTCTATATCTCTTATCAACACGCTCATTTCGTTACCCAAACTTGTCAGAGTGCTTTCCGGGATTTCTTCGTCTGGGAAGTCAATGTACGCCTCTACGTGTGCCGCTATCTTTGTTGCTTTTTCCCGCCACCCAAAAGCTATTTCGCTCAAGGCTCCATCTACTTGAGCAAAGCTTTGCACCCTTTGAGCTTCCGTCTCTGCTTGAATTAAGTCGTTTATCCCCTCTGCCTTGGTTAGATCCATCTTCCCATTCAGCACCGCCCGTTTCGTGAATTCACCCGGCTCTGCTATTCTAAAACCCTCTTGTTTTTTCAATGTATTAATAACTGCCTCTATAACTGCCCTGCCTCCATGCACATGCAGCTCCATTACGTCTTCTCCTGTGTAGCTCCAGGGCCCTTTAAAAAATATGGCCAGAGCTTCGTCTAGCTTGCGTTCTCCATCTTTTAAAATGACCACAGTTGCTAGACGCTGTTTCTGTAGTTTAAAACCTAGAATATTGGCAGTTCGCGACGCGCCGTTTCCTGATATCCGGATCAAGGCGGTTGCTGCATGCAAAGATCCGGTGGCTAAAGCAAAAATGGTGTCCTTAAAATTTTTCGACATCTTATGCCTTTGTAATGCGTGAGTTGCTGAATTAATGTATTATTAATATAGTCTTTTCAGAGAGCAAGGTTCCGTGTTACTGGTTACTTAAGTACCAAAATAGGTTACGTGTCGGCTCTTTCTGTTTTGATTTGAATATGAAACATCTGCCGGCGTCACAAATAAGGGTTCTTGGAGTATAGCTCAAGCTTAAATAGTTACAGTAATTTATTAGGGGTGTGGTGTGGTAAAAGCTATAAGGTTTCATAAGGTTGGCGGTCCAGAAGTGTTATCATGGGATGATATAGATTTACCCCCTTTAGGTGAGGAAGATATAAGGGTTCGTCACACTGTTATTGGCCTTAATTTCATAGACACGTATCATCGCAGTGGCCTTTATCCACTCCCCCTTCCCTCAGGTATTGGGATGGAAGGTGCCGGCCTAGTAACCGATGTTGGAAGAGGCGTAACATCTATAAGCGTTGGCGACCGTGTAGCATACGCCTCACCGCCACCTGGCTCATATGCTGAGGAGCGCAACATAAACGCAGACGCTGTCGTTAAAATTCCAGACAGCGTTTCTGATAAAGTAGCCGCTGCCTTAATGCTGAAAGGTTTAACAGCTCAATATCTGATCCGCCAGATACATAAAGTTGGTCCTTCCGACACTATATTGATCCACGCCGCCGCCGGCGGTGTGGGGTTAATCGTCTGTCAATGGGCGAAAAAGTTAGGCGCTACCGTTATTGGAACTGTGGGTAATGATGAAAAAGCTGCGCTAGCCAGTGATAACGGTTGTGATTACCCGATTATCTACACAAAAGAAAACTTTGTTGATAAGGTGCTGGAAATAACGAATGGAAACAAGCTACCTGTTGTATATGATTCTGTTGGAAAAGATACCTTTGAGCAATCACTAGATTGCTTACAACCACTAGGGAAAATGGTAAGTTTTGGTCAATCCTCTGGATCTATACCACCGGTTGACTTGGGTGTGTTCGCGCAAAAAGGATCTCTTAGCTTTACTCGACCCACTCTCTTTCATTACGCCAGCGACAAAGAAAGGCTTAACGTGATGGCACAAGATTTGTTTAATGCCGTTTCTAGTGGTGATGTACAGATACGAATAGATCAAGAATTTCCTCTGAAAGAAGCGAGGGCGGCTCACGAACTGTTAGAGGCCCGTAAAACTACCGCTTCTACGATTCTTCTGCCTTGATTTAAGAGTTCATAGCATCAAAGAAGTCGTCGTTATTTTTCGATACCTTTAGCTTATCAAGCAAGAACTCCATAGCATCTATCGTCCCCATTTGTGACAATATGCGCCGTAACACCCACATTTTCGATAGCGTTGCTTTATCTACTAGCAACTCCTCTTTTCGGGTGCCTGACTTTGTAATATCAATGGTCGGAAATGTTCTCTTATCGGATAGCTTCCTGTCTAATATTAGTTCTGAGTTGCCCGTTCCTTTGAATTCCTCGAAAATTACTTCATCCATCCGTGATCCTGTGTCTATAAGGCCGGTCGCTATGATGGAAAGCGATCCCCCTTCTTCTATATTTCTGGCTGCGCCAAAGAACCGCTTTGGTCTTTGCAGTGCGTTCGCATCCACTCCGCCCGTTAACACTTTTCCTGAAGACGGTACGACCGTGTTATATGCTCGTGCTAATCGCGTTATAGAATCTAGCAAAATCACTACATCTCTTCTGTGTTCTACTAGCCGTTTTGCTTTTTCTATGACCATTTCAGCAACCTGAACGTGCCGGCTTGCCGGCTCGTCAAACGTAGAGCTTATCACCTCACCGTTTACCGTCCTATCCATGTCGGTTACCTCTTCTGGCCGCTCATCTATCAATAGGACAATGAGGTAAACTTCAGGATGGTTTTGCGCTATTGATTTCGCTATATTTTGAAGCATTACAGTTTTCCCTGTTCGCGGCGGCGCTATAACTAATGCTCGTTGTCCCTTTCCTATTGGAGATATCAAATCAATCACTCGGCACGTGGGATCCTCTTGTTTGGTGTCCTGCTTTTCCGTCTCTAGGCGTAGTCGTTCGTCAGGATATAAAGGTGTCAAATTGTCAAAATTTATTCTATGCCGGACAACATCAGGTTCCTCAAAATTTATCTGGTTTACTTTTAAGAGTGCAAAATATCTTTCTCCGTCTTTTGGTGATCTTATTTCACCCTCTACTGTATCACCGTTCCTCAGCCCAAACTTTCTAACTTGGCTGGGTGATACATAAATATCGTCCGGCCCTGGTAAATAATTAGCTTCTGGTGACCTCAGAAAACCGAATCCATCTGCCAAGGTTTCTAAAACCCCCCGCCCAAAAATAGCAACATCGTTTTCTGCCAGTTGCTTTAATATGGCAAACATCATATCTTGCTTACGCAATGTGCTCGCATTTTCTACGGACAGCTCCTCTGCAAACGCTAATAAGTCAGCTGGACTCTTACTCTTTAGATCCTGTAAATGCATAATAGGAATTGCTCCGCATAACATTTAAACAATGGGTGGGGGTTAACTGTTACTGTAGTGGATTTTTGAAACGACGATATGTTTCATTTCTTAGATTTGGTAGTCGTTTAGCCGTTTTCTTTTATAAAGTCAATCATAACTAATTCACCATGCTTGGTTTCACGATAGCTAAAATAACTATGAGAATCATTAAAACTGTGGGTACCTCATTTATTAGCCGGTAAAACTTTGGTGTTAAACTGTTTTTATCTCTTGCGAAAAACCTTCGCCATCGAGCTAACGCCCCGTGATATCCAGTCATCGCTACTAATAAGAATACTTTTGCCTGCATCCAGCTGTCCTCTAAAAGCTCGGGCACTAGCGCTATCATCCAAATCCCAAAAACAAAGCTGGCTATCATAGCCGGATTCATTATATAGAGCATTAATCTCCGCTCCATAATTTTAAACGTTGTATTCAATATAGGCTCTTCTGAGTTTTCCGCGTGATATACGTATAGTCGAGGCAAATATAAAAGCCCTGCCATCCAGGCTATAACACTTATTAGGTGTAATGCTTTTATAAAAGTATAATTCTCCATTTAGAAGGTTACCCTTCACCTAAATTACGAAGGTATTTAGCGAGAGCCTCTACATTTTCTGGCGGTGTTTCTGGCAACACTCCGTGACCTAAATTGAAAACGTGTGGTCGTTCCTTGATATTTGAAATGATAGAACTGGCTTGATTTAACATAGACTCGCCGCCTACTAGCAGTGAAATAGGATCCATATTTCCCTGAATGACTACCTTTTTATCTAACATTTTTGCTGCCCAACCCGGATTTACACTTGTATCAATAGCTACCGCATCTACGCCCGTTTTATTCACATAGTCTATATACTGGTGTCCAGCACCCTTCGGAAAACCAATTATCTTAATAGTGGGATATTTCAAATTTATCGAATCCACTATTTCTCTGGTGGGTTTTATGACCCATTTTTCAAATTGGCTGGGTGATAACACTCCTGCCCATGAATCGAATAACTTCACAGCGTCTGCCCCGTGATCTATTTGCGCACTTAAGTGATCTATGGTGGCCCTCGTCACTATTTTTATTAAAGTATTGAAACTTTGATCATCTCTATACGCCCAGCTTTTGACTTTTGCGTAGTTCTTTGATGCACCTCCTTCTATCATGTAAGTAGCGACTGTCCATGGTGAGCCAGCAAACCCTATTAAAGCCTTATCCAGAGATAATTGATCGCGACACAGCCTGACTGTTTCATAAGTCGCTTCAATTCGGGCCTTATACTGTTCTGGGTTTAGTCTTTTAATATCTGAACTATCGCTTATCGCATCTAGTACTGGTCCCCGTCCCTCTATAAAATCCACAGACATACCCAACCCATAAGGGACAATTAAAATATCAGAAAATAGAATCGCTGCATCGGGTTCGAAACGGGACATAGGTTGAAGGGTAACTTGAGAAGCTAAACTGCTATTCAGACATAGATTTAGAAATCCATCTGCTTTTTTTCTCAGGGCTCGATATTCGGGTAGGTAACGGCCCGCTTGTCTCATAAACCAGAAAGGAGGTCTATCAGTTTTTTTACCGGCTAATGTGTTTAAAAATAAACTGCTCATAGAATATAAAAAAAGATGTTGTAGTAGTTGAGACAATAAATAACGGGGATTAAAAAGAATACCGAAGTATCCACAAATACTACACTATAAACAAAAAATACAGCATAGGGGAAATTCTGTTAATAAGTCCTTATAACGTTAACGTGCTACGCATGTTAACAAAATGGATAAAGTGGAACTCAAATAAACACTAAATTATATTGATCAATATTCACATGTTATACGGCTGTTAACAAACAGGGGAGACAAAATCATTATCGTTTATATTTATGACGTAACTTAAATGTGAAGCACTTATCCAGAAACAATACAATCTGCTTTAGGAGGCGTAATTGAGGGGAATCAACTAGATATGATAGTATTGGGAGTAACAGGATCAATAGCGATGGGAAAAAGCACAGTCTCAACTATGCTTTCTCACTTGAATAATCCCATACACGATGCTGATAAAACAGTACATGAATTAATGAGTGTGAATGGAAAAGCATATTGCGAAATAGCAAAGAATTTCCCGGGAGCCATCCGAGTTAATGGTGTTGATAGGGCAAAACTAGGACAAGAAGTATTTAGAAACCCAGAAAAACTAGAGCAATTGGAAAACATATTGCATCCTTTAGTCCGCGAAGCGAGAGACCGGTTTGTCAGACAACAAAGTCGCTACAAATCAAGATTAGTGATTTTAGATGTACCCCTCCTGTACGAAACAGGAGGCGACAAAGCTTGTGATAAAGTTCTGGTTGTGTCGGCTCCATATTTCATCCAAAAACAAAGGGCTTTAGCCCGGCATGGCATGACACAAACAAAATTCCACGACATTTTAAAACGTCAGTTGCCCGATTTCGAAAAACGTCGACGCGCCGACTTTATTGTGCCAACAGGTTTAGGAAAAGCATATACTTATAGAGCCTTAAAACGACTGGTACGTTATTTAAGTGAAGCAAAGGGTTAATATTAAGATGAGAGAGGTCATATTGGATACAGAAACAACCGGGCTCGATCCAAAAACAGGGCACCGGCTTGTAGAGATAGGTGCCGTCGAGTTGATAAATCACACACCAACAGGGGTCAACTATCAAACTTATATAAATCCTGAGAGAGACGTGGACGCCGGGGCACAGGAAATCCATGGATTGACCAATGAGTTCCTAAAACAACATCCGAAATTCGCCGATATTTCTTTAGAATTTATGAACTTTTTATCTGATAGCACCCTTGTTATTCATAATGCACCCTTTGATTTAGCTTTCATAAATATGGAATTAAGCCGCCTAGGAATGGCGCCTATATATTCAGAAAGAGTGATAGACACTCTAGTGTTGGCTAGAAAAAAATTCCCTGGCGCGCAAGCGAATCTAGATGCGTTATGCCGGAGGTTCGCGATTGAGAATCGTCATCGTGAATTGCATGGTGCGTTGGTAGACGCGGCATTACTTGCCGATGTTTACATTGAGTTGATTGGCGGAAAGGAGCCGACTTTAGGCTTATCGGCCAAAGAGGCTAAAATAGTTGTAGAAAACACGACACGGGTCTACCAACGGCCCAGATCTTTTCCTATTTCAAAAGAAGAGTTAAAGCTTCATCGAGCTTTTGTTAAGACGTTGGTAGACCCAATTTGGAACAAGATTTAAACGCGATTACAAACTCAGGTTTCTGTTAAATCATTCACGTCATTTTCGAAAATAGCATTAAAATCAACAGTTTGCATCAATATAGGGGGGTAGCCACCATCGCGAGTTACTTCAGCAATTATATTGCGCGCGAACGGAAACATTAAAGTAGGACAATCAACCACAAGCAGCTTTTGTATATGCTCGTTCGGAACATTGTTCAAATAAACTAGGCTAGCGTAACTAAGTTCAGCCACGAATAAAGCTATATCGCCACTGTTACCTTTGCAAGTCAAAGTTAATACTACCTCATACAGATTATCATCTAACTTAGTACCTTTGACATCTATATTCATTTCGACAGAGGGTTCCGTTTTTAGCTGTATTAAGCCGGGAATATTAGGGTTTTCAAAGGAGAGGTCCTTCACGTACTGAGCATTTATGGTGAACATGGGCGACTTTGAGCTTGGTGTTTCGGGTGATGCGGATGTATCGTCTGTCATTTCGGATCTTTTCTGCCCTTGGTTGTATCGGGTCCGGTCTATCATAAGGGAGGCCGATAAACAACACAGTTGGAGAGATCTTCGCGGAATTCCACGACACTACCATTTTCTAGGGACAAGCCCGTGACGCTTTTGATAAATCCCCAGTGGGAAACAACTACAAGCTTATCTGTATTGTGAAACCGATTAGAAACCTCCCTTAGAAATAAAGCACCTCTTTTACCTACAGCGTTTTCGGTTTCTGCTTCCGAAGGCCACCAAACTTCTACGAGATTCTCAAAATCGATTTGGGGCCATTTCTTTTCAAGTTCGCTCCGTGGAGAACCAATGTCGCAAGAAAAACCAAATTGCTCACCAACTAGAAAATTTACGGTCAAGTTTTGGATTGTTAGATCAAATAAGACCGCACTAGTCTGAAGAGCTCGCTGGTAAGGACTAGACACGCAAAACTGGATATCTTTATCACGAAAGAAATCAGCCGTTTGTTGTATTTGCTGAATGCCAAGAGATGTTAATGGTGGATCTATAATGCCAGGATCGCGCCTAGTCTTTCGAAAGGCTTGATTAAACTCTGATTCTCCATGCCGCACCAAAAACATGATTACGTGTCAACTCTTATCCAAGTTTTTGTGAGCTTGCTCATTGCTTCTCTCTTTGTGCTTTTGTGTAGTTGTTTCGTAATATTCTCCGTCAACCACTGTACCGATATTTTCATCATAAGAGAAAGCGGCATTATGTTTAGTGTGTTTAGGCAAAAGTTTTTCTGAGACACACCAAAGCACTTTATGAAATATGAAAGTTTTCAAGCCTGGTACTAAAAGAACTAAACCAATGAAACTTGTCACAAAACCGGGGACAATCAAAAGAAACCCGGAAACTAGCATGCCCGCACTTCTTAACACCCGATTTTCAAATGGCGCACCTTGTATGTAATGTATTTTGGCATGATTGAGCGATCGCAGATCACCAGAACGGCACATCCAAATACCTAATGCTGTTGATGTTACTAGCAAGATAAAGGTTATACCAAACCCAAGTATGTTTGAGACAGCAATAATCACAAGTATTTCAGTCAGAATAAAAACCAAAAATATGAAAAAAAAACTCCGCATAATTGATTTTTGGATTTCCTTTTGAAAAACGTATATTCTAGCCGAGAACTTTTGTACTATTTGATCATGTTTAAACGTGTAAACCATTATAATAGGAGTTAAACCTCTTCAACATAGACTTTTTCAAAAATGAGTTTAAATAGTTAACGAGATTATTCAAAGAGAGGCTGGCTAAGACGGCAATCACCGCTTGCTTGAGAGAACAATGAACGATGGGTTCGCATTTTTTGATATAATAATATTTGCAATGCTCGCGGGATACTTGGTTTTCCAATTGAGACGAGCGTTAGGCCGTCGTTCAGATAATCAAGAACCAGAATCAAAGCCAAACCCTGAACAACGGGCAGAACATAGTGAAACTGATAACGTAGTTGCAATCAAGCCTAATAAAAATAAAAACGAAAACCAAGAACAAGAACAAGAAGAAACACTTGGGGGACTGACTGAGCTACGCGAGAAAGATCCATCGTTCAGTGACACCGACTTTATAAAGGGCTCAAAGGAGGCATTTTCTTGGATCGTTGTAGCGTTTTCAAAGGGAGAAATTCATAAACTGGAGCCACTCCTGAGCGAACCACTGTTTAACGGGTTTAAACAGGCAATAGAGCAGCGCGAGGCCGATCAACTCTCTTTAGAAACCAATATTGTGTCGATAAAATCGGCACAGATTCACAACGTAACCGTAAAACACGACCAAGTTAATATAACCGTTGAATATGTTACTGATCAGATAAAATCAACTCGAAACGCCAAAGACGAGGTTGTTGACGGAGACCCCGATACAATAGAAAGAGTGACAGACCTATGGACATTCAATCGTAACATCAAATCCAAAAATCCTAACTGGACTTTAGTTAGGACGGAAACACCTAGTGACGGTGATTAGCAGGTGGCCAATTTTCGGTAGAAAATTGAATAAATTTTTTGTTATTGCTTTGCTTTATGTTGCGACGGGTTGCGGTCAAATTGATCTGGGAAAACGACCGAGCGATGACTTGGTGTTTTTGGATACCGATATTGAGTCGCTGCCAGGTTGGAACAACGACAGGGTGCTAAATGCGCTTCCAGCATTACGGAAATCGTGTCGTTTGCTTTTGAAAAAGCCAAATCTAGAAAATAGGTCGCAAGAGGCATTAAAAAGATACCCGGGCTGGCAAAAGACTTGCGATCAAATTACAGCGAACACCTTCAACGAAAATACTTTTCGAGAGTTTTTAAAAAGAAACTTCAATGCGTACAAAATTAGACACCTTGGAAGTGATGAGGGATTATTCACAGGTTACTATGAGCCAACATTATATGGATCGTTAAAGCTGTCGCGAGAATATAAAACACCTATTTACCCAAAACCAACCGATCTAGTTCATGTCAACCTTGGCGAATGGAAACACTCGCTTGATAATTCTCGCATACTTGGCAGGGTAGTTGGGCATAGGCTGAAGCCATATTTTTCAAGATCTGATATTTCTAAAGGCGCTTTAGAAGGGAAAATTAGACCAATAGTCTGGTTAAAAAGTGAAATAGACGCGTTTTTCCTGCACATCCAAGGATCAGGTCGCGTCGTGCTACCAGATGGAGAAGTATATAGACTTGGCTACGCTGGAAAGAATGGACGGAAATATTATCCCATAGGTCGATATTTAGTAGAAATCGGCGCTATCCCGAAGGAAGATATTTCGATGCAGTCGATAAAAAAGTGGTTAAAAGAAAATCCAGGAAAGAAAAAAGACGTGATGAATATGAACCCATCGTACGTTTTTTTTCGGAAGCTAAAAGGAAAAGAGGGCCCGATAGGCGCACAAGGTGTTGTTCTCACAAGTGGAAGATCATTAGCGGTAGATAGACAGTACTCGAAGCTAGGCGCACCCATCTGGCTTTCAGCTAATTTTAGGGATGAGGAAGGGAAAAAACTTCAGCGCTTGATGGTGGCGCAAGACACTGGTGGTGCTATAAAAGGTCCTATAAGGGGTGATGTCTTCTGGGGATCTGGAAAAACAGCAGAGCGGTTAGCTGGAATAATGAAGGCAAAAGGAAGTATGTATGTTTTTTATCCAAAAAGCATTAATCCAAACTTTATAAGCAGGTAAAAAAAGAGTGCTTTATTATGTCGAAAAACTCAAAAACCAGCATTTCGCAAGCAGAAAAGCTCTTATTCGAGAGGGTGCTGTCAGATGTAAAACCTATCGAAAATGCCGGGCCCTTCAGTACTTCGGGTCAGGAAGTCATTAAAATCCCTCAACGTACTGAGATCACAGCGCGTAAAAATTTGAGTACCCAAAGTAAAACTAAGCCATCTCAGAAACCACTTTTTTTAAAAAATTTCATGCCGGGGAGGGCCCCTGGTTTGGATAGATCTTCAGCAATTAAACTCGCTAAAGGAAAGTTTACGATTCAAGGAAAACTAGATCTTCACGGAATGACGCAGCGTCAAGCTCATGCTGCCTTGATAGAATTTATCCAGACTTCGTTTGACGACAGAAAAAGAAATCTCTTGGTGATTACAGGCAAGGGGCGACCAAAGGGCCAAGATGAGGTGGCAGGATATCGAAAAAGAGAAGGTATCCTTAAAAGCATTGTCCCTAAATGGTTAGACGAGTCGCCTTTGCGAAGTTTAGTGCTAGCTTTCACAACCTCGCAAAGAGAACATGGCGGTGGGGGAGCACTTTATGTCCTTCTGAGAAAAAATTAACTAGGGGGAAATCTGCTTGTAAGGAAAGAAGTTTTAAGTTGGTTTTGAAAGTAAATAGTGCCCATATCAAAGGATGAATTTGCTTAAATCATTATCCTTTGCAAAATCACCAACATATTTTTCTACATAATCCTTATCTATTGTCACTACTTCGTCTCCCAGGTCAGAGGCGGAAAAACTTATATCATCGAGAAGCTTCTCCATCATTGTATGTAACCTTCTGGCACCGATATTTTCAACGGACCTATTAACATCCACAGTTAAATTAGCCAGGGTTTCTATTGCTTCGTCTAGGAAGTTTAACGTGATACCTTCAGTTTCCAGTAGTGCTTTGTATTGCTTTATTAAACTATGTTCAGGCTCAGTCAGTATCCTTTTAAAGTCATTTCGGGAAAGGGCCTGAAGCTCCACACGATTTGGTAGTCTCCCTTGCAACTCAGGTAGAAGATCAGATGGTTTAGCAAGATGAAAAGCACCGGACGCAATAAAAAGTATAAAATCAGTTTTCACAGACCCATGTTTGGTAGCTACTGTCGTGCCCTCTATAAGTGGCAGCAGATCCCTTTGCACCCCTTCCCGAGATACATCAATATTTTGTCGTTCGGATCGGGCACATATTTTGTCTATTTCGTCCAGAAAGACAATCCCGTTCTGCTCCACTGCCTCGATGGCTGTTCTTACTATTTTATCCTCATCTAGTAATTTGTCAGCCTCCTCATCTAGCAAAACCAGGTATGACTCTGCCACGGTCATTTTCCGTCTCTTTGTTCTGCCTCCCATAGCTTTTCCTAGCATGTCGTTAAGGTTTATCATTCCCATTTGCGAACCTGGCATTCCTGGTATATCGAAAGTTGGTAATCCAGAACTATTATCGGTAACGTCTATCTCGATATTTTTGGCATCAAGTTCACCAGTCCTAAGGCGTTGCCGAAAGCTTTTGCGCGTTTCTTCTCTGGCATCTTTTCCAGCTATCTCGTCAATTACTCTATTCTCAGCAGCTAACTCAGCTGCTGCCTGAACTTCCTTTCTCATTTTTTCTCTGGTTTGACTGATGGCGCTCTCTACCAAATCACGAATTATTTGCTCCACATCTCGACCAACGTATCCTACTTCGGTGAACTTTGTAGCTTCTACTTTTATAAAGGGGGCATCGGCAAGTTTAGCTAAACGTCGTGCGATTTCTGTTTTACCAACACCAGTTGGTCCAATCATCAGAATGTTCTTGGGTTGTACCTCCTCACGAACAGCCTCCTCTAACTGCTGTCTCCTCCAGCGGTTACGTAAGGCTATCGCAACCGCTCTTTTAGCCGCAGATTGGCCAACGATAAATCTGTCAAGTTCCGACACTATTTCTCTTGGACTAAACGTCGTCATATGTTCCGCCTTATGGGTTAAATTTTCTCAATCGTAATATTTTCATTCGTATATATACACATGTCCGCTGCTATTTTCATTGACCTGAGAGCAATTTGTTCGGCGTTTACGCTATTTTCGGTTATTAGCGCGCGGGCTGCTGACAAGGCAAAGGGGCCACCGGAGCCTATACCAATCAATCCGTCTTCGGGTTCTAAAACATCGCCGTTACCAGACAGAATAAGAGAATGATCTGCGTCTGCAACTGCCATCATTGCCTCAAGTCTTCGAAGATATCGATCTGTCCGCCAATCCTTGGCTAATTCAACGCAAGCGCGGGTCAGTTGCTGAGGATGCTGCTCAAGCTTTGCTTCGAGTCGTTCAAAAAGTGTAAAAGCATCCGCAGTAGCGCCAGCGAAACCAGCAATAACAGAGCCTGAGGAAAGGCGACGTACCTTGTTTGCTCGGCCTTTAATAACGGTGTTCCCAAACGTGACTTGGCCATCCCCCGCAACAACGACTTCACCATTTTTCCGTACCGATAAAATTGTAGTTCCATGCCATGTCATATTATTTTCCGTCATTTTATCCTCCTAAGCAGTGCTGATAATACCAAGGGACGACCGGCGTCAAGATGGAACTTTTTTTGACCTTATTTTCCTTAGGCTAGTCAGCGGGCGAAGTTCCTGATAAAACACCGCGATCCTTCATATAGGAGATCAAATATGTCAGGCAAGAGAAAAGCAACAGTCACTAGAACCACAACCGAAACACAAATCTGGGCAGAAGTTAATTTAGATGGTTCAGGTAATTATAAAATAACGACAGGAATAGGCTTCCTTGATCATATGCTTGAGCAGCTCTCTAAGCATTCGCTTATAGATATTGAGCTTGAAGCTAAAGGTGATCTCCATATTGACGCCCATCACACCACAGAAGATTCTGGTTATGTTATCGGCGAAGCAATTGGAAAGGCTTTAGGCTCGCGGGTGGGTATAAATCGATTTGCCCATGCAGAGATCCCAATGGATGAATCGCTCTCCAGTGTAACGCTGGATGTTTCCGGTAGACCTTTTCTCGAATGGAAAGTTATGATGCCTAATTCGCGCTTGGGTGAGATGGATACTGAGCTGTTTAAAGAGTGGTTTAGAGCATTTGCTCAGGCAGCAGGAATAACCATTCATGTGAGAAATGCTTATGGTGAAAATTCCCACCATATTATTGAGTCGTGTTTCAAGGCCTTAGGTCGATCACTAAGGGATGCAGTCGAGATAGACAAAAGAAACGATTCTGCCATTCCATCTACTAAAGGGTCTATTGGCGGCAAGGAAGGATGAGTTAGATGAATCTGGTCATCATAGACTACGGCTCTGGTAATCTGCGTTCGGCTAGTAAAGCTTTAGAAAGAGTGAAAAGCTCTAGATCCACGGTTTGTGTTACCAAGGACCCTGATGTAGTTGCCAGTGCTGATTATCTGATTCTGCCAGGCGTAGGTGCTTTTCCTGATTGTAAAAAAGGTATAACTGTTCTGCCGGGAATGATAGATGCTATTGCAGAGAATGTTGTCTCTAAAGGTCGCCCCTTTTTGGGTATTTGTGTAGGAATGCAACTAATGTCGGCGGTTGGGCATGAATACGAGACAACAAATGGTTTTGGTTGGCTCCCAGGAGAGGTAATAAAAATAGAAACAGAATTAAAACTTCCTCATATGGGGTGGAATGAGCTAACCATAAAATCTTTAGGCCACCCTCTTTTTAAGAATGTAGATCAAGGCGCCTTTTTTTACTTTGTCCATAGTTTCCACATGCAACTTAAGGAGGAAAAATTTGTGTTGGCAACTACTGATTATGGAGAGCCAATAGCCGCAGTCGTTGGTAAAGACAACATGATTGGAACTCAGTTTCATCCTGAAAAAAGTCAAAAAATGGGCCTCTTAATGCTTGAGAACTTTTTGAACTGGCGGCCATAAGGAGTTCAAATGACACAGCGTGATAGTACGGGCATAAAAACAAAAACAAGTGTTGAACTTGTTGATGATTTGCGTGCCGCAGATTTGAGTGATTTATGTGATGCTGCTGAACTCGCTATCACCGATGGTGGTGGGTTTGGTTGGTTAGCGCCGCCCCCACGGGACGTTCTCGAAGCTTACTGGAGAGGGGTTCTTCTAATTCCTGAGCGAGACCTTCTTATCGGAAGGCTAGACGATGTGATAGCTGGGTCATGTCAGTTACTGAGGCCGACCCGAAACAATGAAGCGCAAAGTTTCTCTTGTAATCTTACAACGCATTTTGTCGCGCCTTGGGCCCGAGGTCATGGGCTATCGGCGGAATTAATCCGCGCAGCAGAGGATCGAGCTATTGAAACAGACTTTGATCTTTTGAATTTGGATGTGCGCGAGACTCAAATAGCCGCCATACGATTATTTGAGGGATTGGGATATAGTCGTTTTGGAGAGCATCCATATTACGCTAGGGTCGGGCAAAATTATGTAAAGGGCTGTTTTTATTTTAAAAAACTAAACAAAGAAAATATTGAGGATATTTAGGGTATGATATTGTTTCCCGCGATAGATTTAAAAGGTGGGAATTGTGTTCGCTTGATAAAGGGTGACATGAATGAAAGTACGGTATTCAATACTTCACCAGGTGGCCAAGCAGCGATCTTTCAATCTGCAGGATGTGAATGGCTTCATGTTGTAGATTTAGATGGAGCGTTTGCCGGGCGTTCAATCAATAATAAAGCAATAGGCTCAATTATTGATAGTGTAAAATGCCCAATCCAGTTAGGCGGTGGCATACGAGATTTAAAAAGTGTGGAACACTGGATAAATAGGGGCATCTCCCGGGTTATCCTAGGAACAGCCGCTATGAAAAACCCAGAATTTGTTAAAGAGAGTTGTAAAGAATTCCCCGAAAGAATAGTGGTTGGTATAGATGCAAGAGAGGGCTTTGTCTCAGTGGAAGGTTGGGCCAAGCATTCTGATATGAATATTTTGGAGCTGGCGGCTAGATTTGAGGATAGCGGTGTTTCTGCCATTATTTACACGGACATTGATAGAGATGGAGTGTTATCAGGAATTAATATTGAGGGCACCCTAGCGTTAGCCTCGAAGGTGGAGATACCCGTAATAGCTTCAGGTGGTCTATCTTCCATACAGGAATTAAAAAATCTTTTAGATGAGGCTAAAGGAAAAATAGCTGGCATAATATGCGGGAGAGCTCTCTATGAAAACAGAATAAATTTAGAAGATGCGCTAGGAATTTTAAGTCATGGAGGCCGCGAATGTTAAGTGCTCGCGTAATACCATGTCTCGATGTTAAGGATGGAAGAGTAGTTAAAGGCATTAATTTTGTTGACCTAATCGACGCAGGTGACCCAGTAGAGCAGGCGAAACTATATGATGCTGAGGGCGCTGACGAACTGACTTTTCTAGATATTACAGCAAGCAGCGATAATAGAGACACCTTACTTGATGTTGTTTCTGGAACAGCGGAGCACTGTTTTATGCCTCTCACAGTTGGTGGAGGAGTAAGAAAAGAAGCTGATATAATCGCTTTATTGCGGGCAGGAGCCGACAAGGTTTCTATAAATACTGAGGCCGTTCGGCGACCAGAATTTGTAAAAGAGGCGGCAGAAAAATTTGGCTCACAATGCATTGTGGTAGCGATAGACGCCAAAAGAAATGGTAGTGGGAAATTACAAGTATTTACTCATGGAGGCCGCGAGTCCACGGGCTTAGACGCGATCAGATGGGCCGAGCAAATGGTTGAATATGGTGCTGGTGAGCTACTGGTTACATCAATGGACCGTGACGGGACAAGGAAGGGATTTGATATAGAGTTAATCAGTAGAATCTCTAATAGAGTTTCTGTTCCCGTTATCGCTTCTGGTGGGGTTGGCGGTTTGGAACATTTTGCACAAGGAGTGTTGGACGGTGGTGCTACTGGGGTTCTAGCAGCTTCAGTTTTTCATTTTGGAGAATTTAGTATAGCGGAGGTTAAAAAGGATATGGCGTCGAGGGGGGTTAAGGTTCGAAGCTGACTTTCTATGCGGGTAAGGGAGTTAAAAAAAATGTCGCGCGTTCTGCATGATTTGTATCTGAAAATTAAAGAAAGAAAACAAGCAAGTCCAAGTACCTCATACAGCGCCATGTTGTTTGAAAGAGGTACCGATCATATTTGTCAAAAAGTTGGTGAGGAAGCCGTAGAGACTGTGATTAGCGCGCTTAGAGGAACCAAGCGAGAATTGGTAGAAGAAAGTGCTGATTTGATCTACCATCTTCTGGTTCTCTGGGCAGATGCTGAAGTAGAGCCAGATAGTGTTTGGGACGAGCTTCGTAAAAGAGAAAACCAGTCTGGTCTTCAGGAGAAGTTGCAGCGTGACGATAACAATTAGTAAGGGTTAATCGATGGCGTATGACCGAGAAAATATTTTTGCAAAAATTCTAAGGGGTGAAATCCCATGCGAGATTGTTTATGAAGATGACCACGTTCTGGCTTTTGAAGATATAAATCCTCAGGCACCTGTTCATGTACTGATAATTCCAAAGGGGGCATACCAAAACATGACAGAGTTTGCCAGAAAAGCTACCGCAGAAGAAAAAACTGCTTTCATCGAAGCCATTGGTAATGTGGTAAACCTGAAGAAAATAGATAAAACTGGCTATAGAACGATTGTAAATAACGGCGAGGACAGCATGCAAGAGGTGCCCCACTTACATGTGCATGTGTTGGGCGGTCGCCGCCTAGGCGCTTTACTTTCATCTTGAGTGCAGTTTCATAGCTTCTTCTCTATCGCGTCCCAGATCAAGCTAGCAATATTAGTATCTTCAAATCGGCTTAACTCCTGGATCCCAGTTGGTGACGTAACATTTATTTCGGTTAAATAGTTTCCTATTACATCAATACCAACAAACAATAGGCCCTTCTCTTTTAAGCTAGGTCCAATAATTTCACATATTTCCCTATCACGGCCAGTTAATTCACATTTCATTGGTTTTCCTCCTACATGCATATTTGATCGAGCTTCACCCTTCGCTGGAACTCGGTTCACTGCACCAACAGGCTTACCATCTATAAGGATAATACGTTTGTCGCCCTGTCTAACAGCGGGGACGTATTCTTGGATCATGAGTGGTTCTCTGTAAAACGTTTTGTGAAGTTCTATAAGTGAGCTTAAATTCTCATCGTCTGGCTTTATGTGAAATACTCCCGCCCCTCCATTTCCAAAAAGAGGCTTTACAATTATGTCTTTAAATTCTTTTCGAAAGCCAAATATTTCTTCCTCATCAGAAGTTATTAATGTTGGTGGCATTACATTTTCAAAATGGGTAACGAACAGCTTTTCAGGAGTATTTCGGACGTTTGTAGGGTTATTTATTACCAATGTATTGGGATGCACGTGCTCAAGAATATGGGTCGCGGTAATATAGGACATGTCAAACGGCGGGTCCTGACGCATCAGTATCACATCAATATCTGTTTTGAGATCGGCAACTCTTTGTTCGCCTAGATAAAAATGATTGCCAGTAATATTTTGGACAGTCAGGGATCGCAACTTAGCTACTGGCTTCAACTGTGATAGTGATAAATTTTTTGGCTCATAATGAAACAGTTTGTGTCCTCGTTCTTGAGCTTCTAGCGCTAGCGCAAAGCTACTATCTCCAGCTATATCAATCGACTCCATAGGGTCCATTTGAAAAGCAACCTTTAAGGTCATATTGCATTGTTCTCCATAAACTGAAAATCAGGCGTTAGAGGGTGTTTTTTAAATAAAAATGTGGCCCTATACTACTATTTAATTGTCACATAATTGACGATATTCTCTACATAGTTTGTTTGACGAACTACAGCTATAACTCTCTCTAATTCCTCATGGTTTTGTGCAATACCAAATAGATAGACTGTTCCGTTCACCGTATCGACGGTATAGTTTATAAATTTAATCTCCTGGTCTACTAGGAGTCTCGCTTGTAAGCTTTTGTTTATAAGAATATCTTTTGCATGATCCGCGATGCTGGATCGGTCAATAACTTGGAGCTCGTTGATAACCTCGGCTACACCAGTAGCCTTCCAAGCAAGTTTTGTCGCCTCAATTCGGTCTTTAGGCCCCCTAACTTTGCCAGTAAGCAAAACACGGCCTTGTGTGACCGATACGCTAACTGCACCGAACAAATCTACGTCTTTCTGAAAAAGGTAGTGTAACACTTCCGCACGAGTTTGAAGATCTTCAGCTGAACCCTTAAGACCCCTTTCGGTTTGACTGGCTCTAACGACAGTTGCTCCCGCGCCAACAGCTAATCCAATGGGCGAACAGGCGGTCTGAGTAAGAAGCATTGAGATGCAGATTAATTGCAGGAAGCGTCTAGGAAAATAAATGAATTTAAGCTGCATTTTATACCCCCATTTTGATTATTAAACATTGGGTTGTGAATTTCAAAAGGAATGTCACTAGCATTATACGTCTTTCATCTCCAGCGCCAATCCGTACACCAGTGATCTTGATATGCTGTGTTCACGAGCTAAGTTTCTGACCGCGTCCTTAAGAGTTTCGTTGGTCAATCGTTCTTTGAGAAGTTTTTTTATCTGTTCATGGCTTAAATATAAAGCCTCTTTTTGTGGAGGAGAAATTAAAAAGACAATCTCGCCTCTCACTCGGGTGATGCCTTTGTAGAAATTATACAATTCAGATATCTCAGCTCGTTTTACATCTTCGTGTAGTTTAGTTAACTCTCGTGCTATGACTGCTGTTCTGCCAGCAAAATATTCTAAGGAATCATGCAAGGAGGCGACAAGCCTTGCGGGGCTTTCATAGAAGATTAGAGTAGTATCAAGGGTTCTTAGGGAAGCGAAAGTCTTTTTGCGTGCTGTGGTTTTTGAAGGAAGGAATCCTCCAAAATAAAAATTGTCAGTAGGCAAACCAGATATTGATAGTGCCGCTACGACAGCTGTGGGACCTGGTACTGTGGATACGTGAATGTCATTTGCTAAGCATGATTCGACTAATTTGTAGCCCGGATCTGAAATGTTAGGGGTACCCGCATCGCTTATTAGTGCGATCTTCTTACCTTGTTGTAGTGCCTGTATTATCTTTGGTCGTAAAGAAGTAGCGTTGTATTCATGATACGAAGTAAGTTTTGTATGAATGTTATAGTGGTTTAAAAGTTTTCTGGAGACGCGTGTGTCTTCACAGAGAATCTGGTCTGCCTGCATCAATGCGTCTATGGCACGAAATGTTATATCACGCAAATTACCAATAGGAGTGGCAATAAGCGTAAGCCCCTTATTTATTGCTAGAGATGTCATATTTTCGTCATTATCGCCTTGCTTATTATAATAGTGTAAAATGAAGCGGTCGATTTTAGTTAGTAGCCTGGGAGTTTGTATTTTGAATTTTGTTCGGAAACACTGCAAGGCATCACACTATCATATTTCGTCAAAAGGAACAAAAGTACTCGCCTTCCCATTATTAATTTCACTTATTTGGGCTATTATTGGGTGTCAATCGAATCAAGGGCTCGTAGAAAGTCAGAGGCATGAAGTTATTGTCCCGCCTGCTCTTTCTTCAGAAAAAATAGACCAAAAAAAAGATAAAAGAATATCAAAGCCTAAAAATGAATTTTACTTCGGTAAAGAAAGGCTCGGGCTACACGGGAAGAAAGATCCTGAGACTAGCATAATTCTAAATCGGCAAAATGTTTCTGAATCAGACGCTGAGGAAAAGCCGCAGGCACTTGGGGCAAAAATCCTACCTTCTATCTCCAAAAAGAAGATTTCTGAAGTAGGAATTCTTTTACCTCTATCGGGAAATGTTGATCAAATTGGAGGTGCTCTATTGGACTCTATTCAGTTAGCATTTTTCGAGGTTTCAAATCTTAACGTTGAGCTACTTATTTTTGACACAAGAGGAACAGTCGAAGGAGCAAAACAGGCTGCTGACTTGGCAATAAATTCTGGAGTGGATTTGATACTTGGACCTCTCTTTGGGGATTCTACTAGGGCTATAGCTCCAATGGCGAAAGAGGCAGGGATAACATTAATAAGTTTTTCCAATGATCACTTAGTGGCGCAAGAGGGTGTTTATGTGTTTGGTTTTTTACCAAGCCAGCAGATAACAAGAATTGTTAATTTTGCTTTAGAAAGTGGCTACAGAAATTTAGCCGCATTTGTACCTGATAACTATTTTGGGAAGCTAGCCATTGAAACCTCAAAAAACGCTGTTCTACTTCAAGGAAAGGATCTATCCCGAGCTCAATATTATCAGCCAGATGGTGAAAATCTAACTGAATTGGTAAAGAATTTCGCTGATTATCAGATTAGAAGAGAGAACTTAACTACTCAAAGACGGCAGTTGCTTCGACAAAAAGATGAGATAGCTGCATCGTTGCTCTCAAAGTTGCAGGGCATGGACACTTTTGGAAACCCACCATTTGATTCAGTGCTTTTGCCAGCTGGTGGGTCTGACTTGAAAAGATTAGCCCCGCTTTTTGCTTTTTTCGATGTTGATCCATCTAGGGTTAAGTTGCTCGGCACTACACTCTGGGATGAAACTGCTGATCTGAACCTGGAGCCTGCATTGGTTGGAGCTTGGTACGTTGCCCCGGCCCCAAAAGGTGTTGGCGAGTTCATAGAAAGGTTTAAAAAGCATTACGGCTATAAGCCGCCTCGATTAGCAACTTTAGGTTACGATGCTATGCTGGTGGCGGCGGCGCTGAGTCAAACGGTTCGCAGTGAAGAGCAGCCTGCATTCGATATCCATGATCCCCGTGGTTTTATTGGGGTCGATGGTATTATAAGATTACTTCCTAATGGTTTAAACGAGAGAGGTTACGCTGTACTAGAAGTTGGTAAGACAGGCCCAGTAGTAGTGGACGATGCACCACTTAGATTTCTTTATTAGCTAACTGGAGCCCCTGAAAAAAAAGAAGAATGAGGATCTAAATCAAAGTCAGAAAAAAGAAACTGGATCAGCGAGTCAAGTTTTTGTCTCCCTACAGGAGTAGCTTTAAATGATTCTTTGTCAATTTCAATTAACCGCTCGTTGAGCAAAATCTCCAAGGTCTCGCCAGCAAAGATTTCCTCGATACCTTTTTTGAAAGTATTTTTAAAGTCTGCTGTCGAGATCCCCTTTTTGAGCCGGAGTCCCATCATGAGCGTTTCAAAAATTTGTTCCTCTAAACTCAAAAAAACTTTTTCAGCAACTGCCTGTCCGTTCGCCTTTGTCTCAGATAACCATTTGTTGGGTGCCCTATGGGTTCGAAGTGCCCAGCGCACCCCCTCTTTGTCCGTAATCCTGCTATGTGCTCCAGCACCTATGCCTAAATAATCTTTCATTTTCCAATACTGCAAGTTGTGTACACACTCAAAACTCGGTTTAGCATGATTTGATATTTCATAGCCTGCTAGTCCTGCTGATCCTAATTTATCTTGGGTGAGCTCATACAAGTCGGCCAGCGTTTCTCTATCCAGCATTTGAAATTCCCCCTTACGATGTTTTTGGAAAAATGCTGTTCCTCTTTCTATAGTCAATTGATAGACAGAAATATGATCAGAAGAGAATTCGATTGCTTGCCTTATTTCTGAGGCCCAGTCTTGGAGCGTCTGTTCAGGGGTCGCGTAGATCATATCGAAAGAAACATTTTTAAAAGTTTTTTTAGCAATCTCTAGAGCTCTTTTTGAGTCAGCAGCATCATGCTCTCTGCCCAGAAATTTTAAAGTAATGTCATTAAAGGATTGGACTCCAAGGGAGATGCGGTTTATCCCAGCTTGATTAAAAAGGTGAAGCCTTTTTGCCTCCACAGACGAGGGGTTTGCCTCCAATGAAATTTCAAGTAAATCATCTGCCCGCCAAATTTTTTTTGCTTCTGAAATTATATCCGAGACAATTTGCGGTTCCATTAGAGATGGGGTGCCACCCCCAAAAAAAATACTTTTTAGTTTTCGATCTTCTGTATTTTTCGCAAGGGTTTTCATCTCAGTCAATAAGCCTCCTCGCCAAACAGATTGATCGATTTCATTGACGACATGACTGTTGAAATCACAATAGGGGCACTTGGACAGACAAAATGGCCAGTGAATATAGAGGCTTAAATCTTCCGTTAAGGCTTGAATACCGCTCATCTTAACGAAAGAGCGAATTTGTTAATTTTTGAAACGCTTCTGCGCGATGACTCATCGCGTGTTTCAGTTCTGGTTCAATTTCTCCAAACGTTTGAGACCCTGTCCTTGGTAAAAATATTGGATCGTAGCCAAAACCCTTTTCTCCTCTGGGTGGCCAGCATAAATCCCCATGCACTGTCCCCTCAAAGCTCTCAGTTTTTCCGTTTGGCCAAACTACCGCGAGCGCACAAACAAATCTTGCAGAACGGGAGACCTTCCTCTTCGCTCTTCGATCTGCCGCTTTGAGTTTGTTATTAATCTTTTTCATAGCCATATAAAAATCTTTTTTCGGGCCAGCCCATCTAGCGGAAAAGATGCCCGGCTTTCCCTCAAGAGAACTAACCTCCAAGCCAGAATCATCGGCGATAGCAGGTAGGCCGGAGATTTCAACTGCTGCTCTTGCCTTTAAAATGGCGTTACCAACAAAAGTCTTTTCTATTTCGGCAGGTTCAATTAACCCAAGATCTGGGGCGGCAACCACATCCAAGCCAAAGGGCAGAAGTAGATCGCCAATCTCTTTTATCTTTCCCTCATTATGGCTCGCGACAACAAGTTTTGAAAACCCTGCTTCGTTCATTACTCAAATTATCCTATGTTCAAAACTGTTTTCTGAAGACGCACAAGTTCAGCTATGCCACATTTAGCCAAGTCGGTTAGTTCATCGAAAACGCTTGAACTAAAAGGTTCTTTTTCGGCGGTAGCTTGGATTTCGATTATTCCACCAGCACCAGTCAAAACGAAATTACAATCTGCTTCTGCTGATGAATCTTCTGAATAATCCAAATCTAAAACTGGATACCCTTTATAAATGCCACAAGATATTGCTGCAACCTGGTCGGAAAGGGGAACCCGGTGGAGTACTTGTTTTGAAACCAGGTTTTTCAGAGCTAAATAAAGGGCTATGTAACCTCCAGTGATAGCAGCGGTTCTCGTTCCTCCGTCGGCTTGTATTACGTCACAATCAATACGGACTTGCCGCTCTCCAAGAGCTTTTGTATCTGTCACAGCTCTCAAAGATCTTCCGATTAGTCGCTGTATCTCAAGTGTTCGTCCACTTTGCTTCCCCCTCGCCGCTTCTCGATCTGTTCGAGTGTGTGTAGACCTCGGAAGCATGCCATACTCAGCGGTAATCCAGCCTATACCCTGGCCCCTCAAAAACGGCGGCACACGCTCTTCAACGGTCGCCGTACAAAGTACATGCGTATCGCCAAATCTAATTAAACAAGATCCTTCTGCATATTTTGAAAACCCGATCTCTGCAGAGACAGGTCGTTTCTCGTTGTGTTTGCGGCCAGAAGGTCTCTTTATTTCTACAACCATTATGCGGAATCTCCGGACGGGGAACTAGATCACTTAAAAAATATAAATTAGTCACGTTTTTAGGTATGTGAAAGAATTTTAAAATATTTTTCTATTTATCTAGCAAGTTGACGTTACTGAGCCTCGGTTTTATTTTGGGATCATGGCTATAGCTGGAATAAAAACCCTCGATGAGAGATCTAGAGCTGTTTTTCAGCATATCGTTGACTCATTTTTAGTTTCTGGAGAGCCAATAGGGTCACAAACTATCTCAAAGTTGATGGGGGCCAATCTATCCTCTGCGTCAATAAGAAGTGTCATGGCTGCATTAGAAGATATGGGCCTTCTTTTCTCGCCACATACATCATCTGGGCGGCTGCCTACAGACTTAGGGCTGAGAATATTTGTAGATGGCTTACTTGAGATAAGGGGAGAATTGTCTCAGGACGAAATGAGTGGCATCAAGGAAAGATGTTCTTTAAATGGGCGCTCGTTTCCCAAGGTGCTAGAGGAAGCGAGTTCAGCTTTATCTGGGCTAAGTGAATGTGCCGGCTTAGTCATTTCTCCTAAAACAGACGCACCACTGCGTCAGCTAGAGTTTGTTCCATTAGGGGATGGAAGATCTCTTGTTGTTATGGTTTCCGACACAGGGATTGTTGAGAATAGAGTGATAGATCTTCCGCTAGGATTGCCGGCATCAGCTTTGGTTCAGGCAACAAATTACATAAACACGAGGTTATCAAATTCGACAGTTGCCGAAGCGAGAGCGCAAATTTTGCAAGAAATAAAGGAGCAAAAAACAGAACTTGATATTCTCACAAACAAAGTTGTTGCGGACGGCCTAGCGTCATGGGCAGGAGGGGAGGAAGGAGGCTCTTTAATCCTCCGGGGTCAGTCAAATCTGCTCCAGGAAGTTGACGCTATAGAGGGTCTTGAACGTATAAGGACTTTATTTGATGCTTTAGAACGGAGAGAAAGTGTAGTGAATTTACTTGACGCCACAAGAGAGGCAGAGGGAGTGCAAATATTTATTGGCTCAGAGAACTATCTTTTTGAGCACAGCGGGTGTTCCATGATTATTGCGCCCTATCATGATGAAAAACGAAAGATTGTTGGGGCTTTGGGTGTTATTGGCCCAGTCCGCATGAATTACGCGAAAATAATCTCAGTAGTTGATTACACGTCTAAGCTGATAGGAAAAATGCTAGATTAATTTGCGTCACCGCATGCGAATACTTATATACTGGTAGCGCTAGTATAAATTTAAACATATTAATGGATAGTTCAAAGCAAACCATGAATGAAGAAAAAGAAACTGAAGATTTAGAACTCGACAAGGGGACAGTCGAGGAAGAAACAAGCCAGGAAGAACCTGTTGATCTTCACAATCATGAAGAAGGCGAGGTAAATGAGCCATCGAAAAGTTTAGACGAACTCGAGGCTAAGATATCAGAGCTTAAAGATCAGTTATTGCGAACGGTAGCCGATAGTGAAAATCTTAGAAAAAGGTTAGAAAGAGAGAAAGAACAGACACGAAAGTTTGGAATCGCAAATTTTGCGAAGGATCTGCTTTCAATAGCTGATAATCTAGGAAGAGCACTTGATGCCGCCCCTGCCAAGGAGGATGTCGAGGATCAGGCAATAGAGAATTTGGTTCTTGGAATACAAATGACCGAACAAGAGCTTCAAAAAGCCTTTGAAAACAACAATATTCGAAAAATTGATCCTTTGGGCGAAAAATTTGATTACAATTTTCATCAGGCAATGTTTGAAGTTGAGGAAACGGATAAGGAGTCAGGTATAGTAGTTCAGGTCCTGCAACCTGGTTATGCTATTGAAGACCGCATTTTAAGGCCTGCCATGGTAGGCGTAGCTGCCGCGAAAGGCGGAAAGAAAGATGTTGGTGTGGATACCAAGGTATAGGTTGGGATTTATAGAACAATCTGAAAACCTAAGTAACTAGGGTTGCCAATAAACTGTTGGGTCCTAAGTTTCCCAAAATTAGTCGAATCATCCAATAAATAAAATTATTCTTCTCTGAAGAACTTGCAGATGTGTATTGAGATAACTATATACGCTTCGTAGTTAACAAAAAAGAATAAGATTGAGCGTTTAGATCGGTCTTGAGAAGAGGTTTTTATGTCTAAGGTAATCGGTATAGATCTTGGTACGACTAACTCGTGTGTGTCGTTTATGGATGGGAAAGATCCCAAAGTTATTGAAAATGCGGAGGGCTCAAGGACTACGCCGTCAATGGTAGCTTTTGCAGACGAAGGCGAGAGGTTAGTCGGTCAGGCGGCAAAACGGCAAGCTGTAACTAATCCTGAGAATACGCTATTTGCTATCAAACGACTAATTGGCCGACGCCACGACGACGACAATGCAAAAAAGTTCGCCGAACTGATGCCTTACCAGGTAGTGCCGGGAGAAAATGGCGACGCATGGGTAGAAGCAAACAATGAAAAGTTCAGCCCAAGTCAAGTTTCTTCTTTCACTTTAAGGAAATTAAAGGAAGACGCAGAGTCATTCCTTGGGAGTACTGTCGACCAAGCTGTTATCACTGTTCCTGCTTACTTTAATGATGCACAAAGACAAGCTACTAAAGATGCCGGAAAAATTGCTGGTCTTGAGGTTCTTAGGATCATTAATGAGCCAACCGCAGCTGCGCTTGCATATGGCTTTGACAAGAAGAATAACGGAACAATCGCAGTGTATGATCTTGGCGGTGGAACCTTTGACGTGTCCATTTTAGAAATTGGCGATGGTGTTTTTGAGGTAAAATCAACCAACGGGGATACATTTTTAGGTGGAGAAGACTTTGACCACCGTATTATCGATTATTTAGCAGATGAGTTCAAAAAGGATAACGCAATTGATCTACGTACCGATAAGCTTGCGTTGCAACGCCTGAAAGAGGCGGCAGAAAAGGCTAAAATGGAACTCTCCAGCTCGATGCAAACAGAAGTGAACCTTCCCTTTGTAACAGCTGATCAAAGCGGACCGAAGCACCTCAATATAAAATTGACCAGGGCGAAGTTGGAAGCGCTTGTAGAAGACCTTGTCACTAGAACCGTTGAACCGTGTAAGGCTGCGCTTAAGGATGCGGGCTTAAGTGCAGGTGAAGTTGACGAAGTGATAATGGTGGGCGGTATGACCCGTATGCCTAAAATCATAGAAACAGTTCACAATTTCTTTGGGAAGGAGCCACATAGAGGTGTTAATCCAGATGAAGTTGTTGCAATGGGTGCTGGTATCCAGGCGGGTGTGTTGCAAGGCGATGTAAAGGATGTTCTTCTGCTCGACGTGACACCTTTATCTTTGGGTATTGAGACATTAGGCGGTGTTTTCACACGTCTTATAGATAGAAATACAACCATTCCAACTAAAAAGAGCCAGGTTTTTTCAACGGCAGATGATAACCAAGGTGCCGTTACAATAAAAGTTTACCAAGGTGAGCGTGAGATGGCTGCGGATAATAAGGTTTTGGGCGAGTTTAATTTGGAAGGTATCCCACCCGCACCCCGCGGTGTTCCACAAATCGAAGTAACGTTTGATATAGACGCTAATGGTATAGTCAACGTATCAGCTAAGGACAAAGCCACGGGCAAGGAGCAGCAGATTAGAATCCAAGCCTCCGGAGGGTTATCAGATGCAGATATTGAAAAAATGATCAACGAAGCGGAACAAAACGCTGAGGCTGACAAAGAACGTCGTGAAATGGTAGAAACAAGAAACCAAGCCGAACAACTAATCCATTCAACTGAAAAGATGCTAACGGACTTTGGCGAGAAAATAGATGCTTCCGAGAAAACCGAAATTGAAAGACTCATCGAAGACGCTAAAGCTGCTATATCTGGTGATGACGCTGCGCAAATTAAATCGACAATGGAGGCGCTGCAACAAGGTTCTATGAAGCTTGGTGAGGCAATGTACAAGGCGCAACAGGAGGAAGGGCAAGCAGCTCCTGACGCTGACAATCCGGGTGAAGGGAGCCCGGGACAGGGATCTGAAACAGATGCCGAAGTCGTTGATGCCGATTTTGAGGAAGTAGACGATAAGGACGATAAAAAGTCAGCTTAAGAGCAGACCATATCTAAGTATGTAACTAGATCAGTAAAAATGGGCGCTAAAATTAGGCGCCCATAAAGGTATTAAGGGCGTTACGCATGGCTAAGCAAGACTATTACGAGCTGCTCGGAGTTAATCGCAACGCCAGCGAGGCTGAACTCAAATCAGCTTTTAGAAAAATGGCGATGAAGTATCATCCCGACCGGAATCCAGACGATCCAGCCGCTGAAAAATCTTTTAAAGAAGTGAACGAGGCGTATGATGTCTTAAAAGACGATCAGAAGCGCGCGGCGTATGATCAATTTGGCCACGAAGCATTTGAAGGCGGCATGGGTGGTGGGCAAGGCCCGCAAGGGTTTGCGTCAGGTTTTTCCGATATATTTGATCAAATGTTTGGTGACATTACGGGCTCGCGAAGTGGTGGGCGCTCGCCAAATCGTGGATCCGACCTTCGCTATAATATGTCAATTTCATTGGAAGAAGCATTTAGCGGTAAACAGGAGGAGATACAAGTTGCTACGGCAGTGTCGTGCGACCCATGTATGGGAACTGGTGCAGAAAAAGGATCAAAACCCACGGTTTGCCCGACCTGCGGTGGGCAAGGTCGAGTAAGGGCGCAGCAAGGATTCTTCACCGTTGAAAGAACATGTAGCGCATGCGGGGGGGTTGGCGAGATAATCGCGAACCCCTGTAAGGTTTGCAGAGGATCGGGTCGGGTCCAAAAGGAAAAAACTCTATCGGTTACAATTCCAGCTGGGGTGGAAGAAGGAACTAGAATAAGGCTGAGTGGTGAAGGTGAGGCGGGTCCTAGAAATGGCACTACTGGTGATTTGTACATATTTCTATCAATAAAGGATCATCCAATTTTTAAGCGAGACGGCGCCAACATCTACTGCCGAGTTCCATTAGCGATGAGTACCGCGTCCCTAGGGGGTCAAATAGAAGTGCCAACCTTAGGTGGCGGAAGGGCGAGAATATCAATTAAACCGGGAACTCAATCTGGAACTCAATTTCGGTTGAGAGGAAAGGGAATGTCGATCTTACGCAGGAAAGATATGGGCGACTTGTATGTCGAAGCTGCTGTAGAAACCCCTGTCAATTTGACCAAAGAACAAAAAGGGCTGCTTGAACAGTTTGCCGAAACGGAAAATCCTAAAACGAGCCCCGAGGCAACAGGGTTTTTTGCAAAGGTCAAAGACCTTTGGACCGATTTGTAAATAAATCAGACCATCTTGTAACTTATATAGCACTACTTACAAAGTTTTATTTAAATTACGTTCAGTCGGGCGCGCAACTCAGCCTAAAATATTGTTTTTAAACAAGAAAAAGGTAGTGCTAGTGCTGTTTGCTCATCAACGTCTGAATGGCCCTCCCTTCGCCCTTTAGAAACGTTACAGCTGCCGAAATTTGACTTAAAGTATAGCGAATGGCGAAGCGCTGACCCTCCGATACCTCTTTAGTAGGCAGCCGCAAAAGTCTACGTTGCTCTTTTTGGAGATCAGCTAGCCGCTCATCAACTAACGTTGATACCTCAATTGGAGTCAAATTATTCGAGAAATGTAATGCGGAAAGAAAGTCGGAATTGACCACTTCAGCGGCGGTAATTTTTTTAATTTCTGCCTTGAAATGTGCCCGTCCTTTATCGGTGATCGCAAAAACTTTTTTACCTAAACCGTCATTCAAATGATCCTCAGTTATAGCTTCACTTGAAATAAACTCTTTTGCCTGTAGCCGGTTGAGGGCCGGGTAAAGGGCGCCAAAACTAGCTTGTCTAAGGTGCGCCAGTGTTGTATTTATCACTTTATGAATTTCGTAACCGCTGTAATTTCGTTCCAAGAGAATCCCTAAGCAAAAAATATCAAGTTTCATATAAATGTCCTGTATATTCGATATATCGACTTAAAATAGTGAATAGAAACAGTACTATAAGGAAAGCCAATCCGGAAGCTAATTCCTGAAAATTATTCGAGCAGAACAACAGAAAATGTTTTCAGGTAGCTTGTTTTTATGGAAAAATAAAAAACCTGGCTGAAAGACGAGAGTTCTACGAAATCTGAACCTGTTTGCATGGAGGTATGAAACATGTCGAAATTGAATATTGGAATTGCTGGCGTTGGCGGCAGAATGGGAGTGATGATCCTTAAAGATATTCTCGGTCGTGACACGACAATGGTTACGTCTGGACTAGTCCGAACCGGAAGCAACTTGGTGGGTACTGACCTGGGCACACTTGCATCGATCGAGCCCATTGGCGTAGCTATGACAGACAACCCAAAGGCATGTTTTGCCGATGCAGATGTTGTGGTCGATTTCTCACTTCCAGAAGCGATAGAAGAGTTGGCTGAGGCAGCGGTTGATCAAAAAAAACCCTGGGTTGTGGGAACAACCGGACTTTCCGGAAAGGAAGAGGCAATTTTGCGGGCTGCAAGCGAAAAAATCCCGGTAGTGTTTGCTTCAAACATGAGCCTTGGCGTAAACTTGTTGTTCGCGCTCGTTGAGCAGGTCGCACGATCGCTGGACGATAACTTCGATATAGAGATACTGGATTTTCACCATAAACACAAAGTCGACGCTCCATCTGGCACGGCGTTGACTCTTGGAGAAGCCGCAGCAATGGGAAGAGGTATTGATTTTAAGAATAGTGCTACCCTTTCTCGAGAAGGTGTTGTTGGCGTAAGGACAAAAGGCGAGATAGGTTTCTCCGCGCTTCGAGGTGGAGCGGTTGTCGGAGAACACGCTGTGATGTTTGCTAGCACTGGTGAGCGTCTAGAACTACATCACAAAGCAAGCGATCGTAGCATTTATGCTGCAGGTGCCGTAACGGCTGGTCTATGGGTAAGAGATAAATCCCCAGGAATGTATTCAATGAAGGACGTTCTAGGAATAAAGAGCTAGACTTTTCATCCCAGTTTTCCATTATTTTTCTCTAAGTTTATGGAGTTCAAAATTAAGATATCGTTCCAATTTGACTTTGCTTTTCCAGTCTAGAAAACTAGCAATTTCGGAGTAATTATTACGAAAGCAAACTATTAACTTGCTCCTACCATACCTTTGGCCGGTAAGTTCCACCCTTGACCAATATGTTGGAATATTGAACACTTTAAAACATTTTGAATTTCGTACTTTCCGCACTATCAGTTCCCTACTTTGTATATCAATCTCCTCCCAATCCGCCACGTTGGAACTACCTCTCTTTAAAAAATAGTAAATTAACATGATATCAACAGCGAGAAATATTAAGACAGGCCATGCCCCTAAAAGAAGAAAACTACCCCCTATTACCCAGCTGAAAAAAATTAACAACAAAAGTACTACTTTTGTTTCTGTTCGAAATAAAGCAACTTGCGGTCGTAATCTTATAGAGATTTTATTGGGTACTGATGTATCAATATTACAATTTGGGCTTAGATCGAAATTCTCTCCCATTATTAATTCCTGAATTTCACATAGCATTTTTCTGGAGATGCGGGATTACCGTCGGTATCGCGCAAATCAATAAACTTAACACGTTTTTCTTGTTTGTTACCGTAAAGCACAACATCAAGAACACAGTTGTCTTTTTGGAACTGTAAGGTCAAACTTTGTCGTTCTTGACGAATTAACGAGGCCACACCCAATCTTGCGATTACTTCCTCTCTGCTGGCATCGATTAACTCTTTTGGAGAGACATTGGCGATTTGGTTTCTGGCTTCTTGGTTAGTTGCAGGCGCAGTACGTGAATATGAATTTTGAGGAGCTTTATTTGCGACAATTTTTGCCGTAGGCTTTTCAGTGCTAGGTGGTGTGTCACTGGTTAACGTTTGTCTGCAACCGGAAATTGCGATCAAACAAACGAGTAGAAAAACTTGTTTGAAGGGTGCCGATACCATTTACTTCCGGGTTTCTGAATGAAATTTGTGGTATAAATGTGCCATAAACCCGATGCCGAATAATGGCGTAGCTAAGTTTATAAAAGGGATGGTTGCGACGAAAGTAATAAGACCTCCCCCCAACAATATTTTAAGAAAATAGCGTTTTCTGAGTTTTCGAGCTTCATTAACCGGAAGGTGTCTTTGAGCAATGTTCTCAAATAGCTCTCGCCCAATCAAATAACCATTTCCTAAATAGTAAATAACGAAGCTCAATCCCGGCAGCAACATCCCAAGTGCGTAAAAAGGCAAAAGACAAATATTAATAATTGTTGCAATTATTATAAGTGTAAGACCTGTTCTGATAGAGGTTAGCACTGGTACGCGATTAGTACCAATATTGTTTGGGTAATGCTTCTCTTCGATGCTTGCGATTATTTCGTCGGAAAATAGACTACCAATAACCATTATCGTGGATGGAAAAAACACAAAACCGATCAAGGCTATGAGTGCACCGCCGATCCAAGGAAGAAATGTATCGAGGAACCCAAATCCAAGTAATCCAAACTTTCCTAACAGTACCCAAGCTAATAAACCACATGCCATAATGCTTACCAAAGATATCAAAAGTGACTTGGCAAATATCTGGCGCAACGATGGTTCAAATATTTGGGCAATTGTAATTAGTGCAATTTTCAACATTTGCCGTTGTCCTAAATCTACAGGATCTTGTGTTATATCTCATGCAAGTGTTTATAATGGAATAGTGATTTTATTTTTAATTAGAACGAAGTGGGATTATGTCCAGTGGTACGGGATCTAGACGTGATAGCAATTGGAAATGCCATTGTCGACATGATAGCGTCGTCTGATGATGCTTTTTTAACACAGGTCAATATACAAAAGGGTGCGATGGAGTTAATTGATAGCGAGAGAGCACGTTTCCTAGAAGAAGAAATGGTAGCGCCTGTTGCGACCTGCGGAGGTTCTGCGGCTAACACGATTGTTGGATTAAGTAACTTGGGTGCAAAATGCGGGTTTATCGGGAAAGTAAAAGACGATCGAGCAGGAAACCAGTTCAAGCGCAGCATGGAAGGTTTGAATATAATATTTGAAACTCCTCCTGCTACGGAAGGGGAGCCAACCGCAAAATGTCTTATATTCGTGACCCCTGATGCTCAACGTTCAATGAATACGTTCTTAGGGGCAAGCACAGAGCTCCGACCTTCAGATATTTCCAAGGATTTTATTGGCCGCAGTAAAATTCTCTATTTAGAGGGTTATCTATGGGATCCCCCTAACGCGAAAAAAGCTTTTCTTGAAGCCATAAATATCGCTAAAGCAGCCGATACAAAAGTAGCTCTTTCACTTTCCGATGCGTTTTGCGTAGATCGTTATCGTTCGGAATTTATCGATCTTGTTAGGATGCACGTGGATATACTTTTTGGTAATGAGACCGAGCTCTTGTCGTTGTATCAAACCAAAAACCTGAATGAAGCCACAGGATTGGTGCAAGATGATTGCGAGATAGTGGCTGTAACGAGAGACTCGAGGGGATCAATTGTCATCGAAAATAGGCGTGCTTTTGAGATAGCAGCACAGAAAATAGATACTGTTATTGATACGACCGGGGCGGGGGATCTTTACGCATCAGGTTTCCTTTACGGAATGACAAGAGATATGGATATACGGCAGTGCGGTAGGCTAGGGGGCCTTGCTGCTAGTTCAATAATTACGCAGTTTGGCGCAAGACCTGAAGAAAGTTTAATGCCCCTCATCGACAGAGTAGCTGTGTCTAATTAATACGATGGCTAACATTTATTCGTTTTTAGCCAAGTACCTCTTGCCCTATTTTCAGCGAAAATTGCTAATTATTCTGTTCCTTGGCTTTTTGAGTGGGCTTCCCCTTCTACTATCGTTTGGCACACTTAGCGCATGGCTGCGTGAAGCTGGCGTCGACAGATCGACCATTGGGCTGTTTGCCTTGGTTGGTTTGCCTTACGCCCTGAAGCCCATTTGGGCTCCTTTGATAGACGGTCTGAAATTGCCATTTGTTACAGCGCTTCTGGGCCGGCGTCGTGGCTGGCTTATAGTGTCTCAAGTTATGTTACTTTTTGCTATCGTAAATTTGGCATTCAGCGACCCCTTGAATGCTCCCATATCAATGGCTGTTTTCGCAGTGCTTGTAGCTTTTTTTTCCGCGAGTCAAGACATTGTAATCGATGCGTATAGGATTGAAATCCTTGAAGAAGAGCAGCAGGGCATGGGTGCAGCGATGGTAACTTATGGCTATCGTGCCGGAATGTTAATGGCTGGAGCTGGGACGCTTTATTTAGCAGACTATTGGTCTTGGACCCACGCCTATCTAATCATGGGCCTAATCATAATAACAGGCAGTTTATTAGTCCTATTTAGTCCTGAACCAGACGAAATGGAGAGCCCTGCGAATAACAAATTGGGTTTGGGTGGTTGGATCTATCAATTTGTGGTTAGACCGTTTCTTGATTTCAGTTCGCGCCCCGGTTGGGTGCTGATATTACTGTTCATTGTGACATTTAAACTGGGCGATGCGTTCTTAGGCGTGATGACTAACCCTTTCTATATCGATCTAGGTTTTTCAAAAAGTGAAATAGCAGAAGTTACAAAACTATTTGGTGTAATTGCACTTGGAGTGGGGCTATTTGTCGGCGGCATAATGATACAAAGATTTGGTTTATTGGCCTCATTAATAATTACAGGTGTTTTGCAAGCAGTCTCAAATCTTGCTTTTGCTTATCAGGCGGCCTCGGGGAATGATCTTGAAGTTTTAATTTTTACAATAGCAATAGAGAACGTAACCGGTGGGATGGGTACTGCGGCATTTGTGGCCTATCTCTCAAGTCTAACAAGCACGTCCTTTACAGCCACACAATATGCACTTTTGTCTGCTTTTATGTCCCTAGGGCGCAATTTATTGTCTTCGCCGTCTGGTTATGTAGTTGATGCGGTTGGATGGATTGAGTTTTTTATAATATCTGTAGTTATTGCCATACCGGGCTTGCTTTTGTTGTTGTTGTTGATGAAGAGGTATCCCAATCATGTGGGTCGGCGCCGGGAAACCTAGGCGGCTTAAATTCTAAGAGGCAGCAAATGTAATATAGCAGTTTTTCTACCGCCATTAGCTTTGCTATTTATGGCATTACTTTGAATGCTTTTTCAAAGAAGTCTGCGGAACCAAAGTTTCCAGACTTTAGTACTAAGCCTATTGATGGATTTCCAATTGAGACGGTAGTTGGTACTCCAGGATCGATTTGCTCGCCTATCATAATCCCTTTAATGCCCAGATTAGATACAACAGCGCCAGCGGTTTCACCGCCAGCAACTACAATCCGGCGAAAACCATGTTGAACTGCGGCAAGGGCGATTTTAGCTAAAGCATTTTCGACAGTACTACTAGCGAGGTCTCGTCCTAATTTTTGCTGAGCTTCTTTAACGGCGTCTGGCGGCGCACTTGCATAAACTAAAATTGGCTCTTTTCCTTTTGCTTGGATAACCCAATCGACAGCATTGTCTAATGCAGAATTACTTTCTGCCAGCTCAACAGGGTTTAGCTTAAGTGTGCAGTACTTTTTTGAAAATTCATTAACTTGGGCAAGTGTCATTTCAGAACAACTACCAGATAGAATAAGTTCTTTACCCAAAACCTCGGGTAGTTTGTGGACTGTTGTTTCTTCTTTATGATTTTTGTGCGAATTTAATTGAGATGGTAGCCCAAGGGCAATCCCAGAGCCACCGGTAATCAACTTAAAATCTTTAACGGCCTCACCCAAAAAGTAAAGGTGCTCATCATTTAAAACATCAGTAACAGCTATTGCTACACCTCCTTTTTGAAGCTGATTAAAGGCTTTTCTGATTTCAGTTGGCCCTCTTGAGATATTTGTATATTCCACCAAACCAACTTTCTGCGATGTTTGTCGGCTAAGTGTAGAAACAAGATTACTATCCGTCATAGGCGTTAACGGATGATCCTTCATTGGGCTATCGGATAATAATTTGTCCCCTACAAACAGATGACCTTTGAATATGGTGCGTTCTGTTTCCGGAAAAGCAGGACAAGCAATTGTGAACTGAGTTTCTAAACCTGCCATCAAGGCATCAATAACCGGGCCGATGTTACCTTCATCTGTTGAATCGAACGTGGAGCAGTACTTGAAGAAAAACTGTTTTGCTCCAGCGGTTTTTAACCAGTTCATTGCTTGTACAGATTGTTCGATTGCGTCTCCTACTGGTATTGTTCGCGTTTTTAATGCGATTATTACAGCATCTACTGAAGGGACAACATCATTTTTGCTTGGAGTTCCTAATAGCTGGATAGTTTTTAAGCCACCTTTGACTAGCATATTCGCCAGATCTGTCGCACCAGTGAAGTCGTCCGCTATGCAACCGAGCGTAATGGGCATGTTATTTACCTCGTAAACCAACTTTGATAAAAGTAGAAGTTACAGTAGTCTGATATGATCTGACAAAAATTTTTTAAATTTCACAGAAAAATAGGTTTTATTCAACATGCCAAACTTTGCTGCAAACATTTCTATGATGTTCAATGAATATGATTTTTTAGATCGTTTTGCTGCTGCCTCAAAATCCGGATTTAAAGCCGTTGAGTTCCTTTTTCCCTACGATTACGAGCCGGCGATGCTAAAAGAGAAGCTTATAGAATCAAATCTAGATTTAGCCTTATTTAATACCAGCCCCGGTGACTGGGAAAAGAATGAAAGAGGATTAGGTTCAATCCCAGGACGAGAGGGTGATTTTGAAAAGGCGGTAGAAATAGCGCTGGAATACGCTGATGTTCTCGGAAATACTCACATCCACGCTATGAGTGGGATTGTCCCAGAACGAGGTAATCCCAAAAATCACAGAAAGACATTGATTGAAAATTTAAAGCGAACTGCACCAGTGGCGGAAAAACATGGCAAAGTTTTGATAATTGAACCTATCAATACGCGAGATATCCCTGGATATTTTTTGAATTATCAAAGCCAAGCACGATCGATTATTGAGGATGTAGGTTGTGACAATGTTAAATTACAATTCGACCTTTACCATTGTCAGATTATGGAAGGTGATCTCGCGATACATATGGAAAATTTGATCGATATATGCGCTCACATGCAAATAGCAGGTACACCAGGAAGACATGAACCAAATGTTGGAGAGGTAAACTATCCATATTTATTTCAATTAATGGACAAATTGGGATACACAGGCTGGGTTGGATGTGAGTATCGACCGAAAGGTAGCACCGAAGAAGGACTAAGTTGGCTTCACGAAACTTAACATAGGAAGAAGTTTGGGATGAACATTACGATAACAGGAGGTTCCGGTTTTCTGGGGAAGAAGCTTGCAGAAAGATTGCTAGCCGCTAATGAATTAGTGGGGGAAGACGGGGCTTCCTCGGCTGTGGAAAATTTAACTCTACTCGATGTTGTAGATCCGCCGGAAGAGTTAAAAAATGATCCACGAGTAACAGTATTAACGGGTGATATCACCGATAGGGCTCTATTAGAAAAAGCTATTCCGCAATCGACAGATAGTATTTTTCATCTGGCGGCAATAGTCAGTGCGGGCGCCGAAGAAGACTTTGATCTTGGCATGTCAGTCAATCTTGATGCCACACGAAATATCCTTGAAATATGTAGGGGAAATCGAACAAAACCTAAAGTTGTTTTTGCAAGCTCTTGTGCGGGCTTTGGAGGCGACATGCCTAGAATAATTGAGGATATGACAGCACGAACTCCCCAAACGTCCTATGGAACGCAAAAGGTGATAGGCGAATTATTGATAAACGACTACTCTCGCAAAGGTTTTATTGATGGAAGGGCACTTCGTTTTCCGACGGTTGTAGTAAGACCAGGAAAACCTAATAAGGCCGCATCTACTTTTGCAAGTTCTATTATCAGAGAACCCCTTCAAGGGCAAACAGCTCTCTGTCCCGTTGCCCCAGAATCAAAAATGTTTCTCGCTTCACCTAGATCTATCGTACAAAACATAGTTCATGCCCACAATTTAACAGCAAATGAATGGGGATTTTCGAGAGAAACGACCCTGCCCGGATTTACTATGTCTATTGGTGATATTGCAGAAACTCTGAGGGTCTTCGCAGGTAACGACGTAGCCAATTTAATTCAGTGGGACCCGGATCCATTTATTCAAGAGATCGTTAATGGTTGGCCGCCAGAATTTGATACAAGAAAAGCTAAGGATCTTGGTTTCATTCAGGATACGTCGATGGAGGCTGTTATACAGGCTTTTATTGAGGATGAATTGTAAGCAGTAACCCCCGGCAGTTAATCCAAATCCAAGTTGGTTGTGACGGGGACATGATCGGATGGCTTCTCCCAACCTCGCGCCTCTCGGAGTATGTATGCTTCACCGATATTAGATTTTAAAGGAGGTGTCACCCAAATGTGATCTAATCTACGCCCCCTGTCGGATGTACTCCAGTCTCGTGCTCTGTAACTCCACCAGCTATAAAGTTTTTTAGGTTCGGGGTGAATAAATCTTGTCGTGTCGATCCAGTTAAGCGTTTCTTGAAGTCGCGTTAGGCTCAGGGTTTCTATAGGGGTGTGTGATACGACTTTAACAAGTTGCTTATGAGACCAAACGTCTGATTCCAACGGGGCAATATTAAGGTCACCAACTAGGACTAATTTATCTGATCTTTTTCGGTTCGAGCTAAACCAATCTGTCATTTCACTGATGAAATCGAGTTTGTGAGCAAATTTATCATTTCTCTCAATATCGGGCTCGTCGCCGCCTGCGGGGACATAAAAGTTGTGAAGTTCAATGTCGCCAGGAAAGACACCAGAGATGTGTCTGCAATCCGACCGTTCTGTCCAATCAAGTGCCAATTCTGACTCAAATGGAACTCTTGAGATTAGCGCTACGCCATTGTAGGCCTTCATACCATTCACTGCGATGTATTTGTAGCCAATATCCCGAAAAGCCTCGAATGGAAACTGTTCGTCCGGGCATTTGGTCTCTTGCAGGCACAAGACGTCAGGTCTAGATCGATCTAGAAATTTAAGAGCCAGGCCTATTCTGAGTCTAACGGAGTTTATGTTCCAAGTTGTTATGCGCATGCTTTTTCGCCAAATGTGGTTGATTCAATTAAAAGGCTTTAATTTTAGTTGCCATACCTATTCTCTCTCCAGAGCCCGCATTTCTGTTGGATTGCACGGTCTGAAAAGCTAAATATTACGGCGTCTGAGTTATAAGAATTATGACTGTGTTGTACCCAGCTGGGAATGACGAAGGTATCGTTTTTAGTCCAGTTGATTTCCAAATCGTTAACGATGGTCTTTCCTTCACCTTCGACACAGACAAAAACGGTACTGTCAGTAGAACGATATTTTTGTCCCATAAAACCAGAAGGCAAAAGTTGTATAAAGGCTGCTATAGTGGGCATAGCATAGTCACCAGTAAGAGGGTTAGCATATTTCATTTTAAGGCCATGGCACGCGTCCCATTTGTCATTTCGTTTCATTTTCTCTAGCGCGTCACGCGTTGCTGAGTATGAATAATTAAAGATGGGCGATGTAAGTGTATCGAAGGGATTATCGACTGGCGCAAGTCCACTCCCGTATCGAGCAATTGAGTCCCCTTCGGCTTTAGGAAGAGGTTGGTTGGTGTTGTCTTCATAGGGTTCGGCGAAGCTGGCATCAAGGAATTGAACAAGTGGTATATCTAGCCCATCTAGCCAAATCGTTGGATGATCTCCATCATTTCCATGTTCATGCCAACCCCATGAAGGGGTGATTACTAAGTCACCCCGTTTCATTGAGGTTTTTTCTCCGTCAACAGTAGTATATGCTGATGAACCTTCCAGCACAAAGCGCAGAGCTGTCTGAGTATGCCGATGGTTTCTGGCGGTTTCCCCTGGTAATATTAATTGCATCCCAGCATAAAGTGATCGAGTTATTCTTGAAGTCCCGGGTAGTCCCGGGTTTTCTAGTATCAGAACACGTCTTTCTGCTTCTTCTGTACTGATTATATCCCCTGCTTCTAAAATATCTTTTCGGATATCGTCATATTTCCAAATTTTTGGAATGCACGGGCTGCTAGGCTTGGGAAGAACCAGGTCCTGCATTACTTCCCAAAGAGGCGTCAAAGATTTTTTTTCAATCTGCTTATAAAAATTTGTGCGATTATATGAGCTGGAATAATTCGTTTCAGACATGGTTCAAATACTCCAAATACGCTTACCGGTGGCGCCGAAACTTTTGCCGCTCTAGAGTCGAGCTGTTAATTTGATGATTCAATCCAGCCCCATTAAGCTTTGTGCAAAAACTTTAGGATCGAATGCCCGTAAATCTTGTATAGCTTCGCCAACGCCAACAGCGTGAACAGGAAGAGCAAATTTTTCTGCGAGAGCAACAATTATTCCGCCCCTGGCCGACCCATCCAGTTTTGTGACTATTAAACCTGTTACATTCACCATTTCTTTAAACGTTGCCACTTGACTATGCGCGTTCTGCCCTACTGTTCCATCCAAGACTAAAAGGCATTCATGTGGTGCTTCGGGTAAAGTTTTTTGAATAACTCGAACTATCTTTGCAAGTTCATCCATAAGCTCCGCTCTGTTTTGCAGTCTGCCGGCTGTATCGATAATCAGTACGTCATGATTATCATCAATGCTTTTCTTGACTGCATCATAAGCTACTGCAGCTGGGTCAGTTCCTTGTGGTTGAATTATAACTGGTGTTTGTGTCCTCTCGCCCCAGACTTTAAGTTGTTCTATGGCGGCTGCTCTGAAAGTATCGCCAGCAGCCAGGCATACTGATTTTCCTTCAGCTTTCCATTGTTGAGCAAGTTTTCCAATAGTTGTTGTCTTACCACTGCCGTTCACGCCGCAAACTAATATTACATGTGGTTTTAGGGATTGTTCGATTAGGATTGGTTTTGCCACGGGTTCGAGTATTAATTCTATATCTTTTGCAAATGTTTCTCTAACCTCCCGGTTTGATACTTGCTTATCAAATTTATGCTCAGAGAGCGTTTTTATGAGACGGTTAGCTACATTCACCCCTAGATCAGAACTGATAAGCAAATCCTCGAGTTGTTCTAGCGTTTCTTCATCAAGCCGTTTTTCAGTAAAAATTCCTGTTATCCCAGAAACGACTTTATTAGAGGAAGCTGATAAACCTTCCTTTAAACGACTAAACCAACTCTTTTGGATATTGTCACCACTCATAAGATTACTCGGCCTCTCCTACTATGTAGACCCAACTAACGTGTTGTCTTCCATAACATTATCAACTTTGGCTGTAACTATCTCTCCGGCTTGATGATTTCCGTATACTTTCATTGGGAAAAACTGGTCCGTATAACCTGTATCATTTTGCTCCAGTAAAACAGTTTCAATTCTGCCAACTCTTTTACTCAGGTGTTCTGCCACTAACTCCGCCCCCGCTTCTCTTAATAATCTTGCCCGCATCTTTTTTATTTTAGAGGTGACTTGAGGCATTTTTGCTGCGGGTGTGCCGGTTCTTGCGGAGTAGGGGAAAATATGTAGGTGCAGCAGTTCAGCATCAGAAATTAAATCAATGGTCTGTTTGAACATTTCGTCTGTTTCCGTTGGAAAACCGGCGATTAAGTCAGCTCCTAGCACAATATCGGGCCTTATTTCCCGCAACAAAGTTGAAAGTTTGATAACATCATCTCTTAAGTGACGCCGCTTCATTCGCTTCAAAATCAGATCGTTGCCCGCTTGAACGCTCAAATGGAGACTGGGCATGAGTCTTTTTTCATTCGCGATTAAGTCCAGTAAATCTTCATCTATTTCACTGGGGTCTACAGAAGATAACCTTAATCTTTCTATGCCTTCCACATTTTTTAAGAGCCGTTTTATCATCGTTCCAAGCCGAGGTTGACCAGGCAAGTCAGGCCCGTAAGACGTAATGTCGACCCCCGTCAAAACAAATTCTTTATACCCATTTTTAATAAGCAACCTAAATTGCTTAACAATTTCGCCTATTGGCACTGATCGACTATTACCACGACCATAGGGGATTATACAAAAAGTGCACCTGTGGTCGCATCCTTGTTGTATTTGTGCGAAGGCCCTGAACCGTCCTTTGAAACCAGCTACCATTTGTGGGGCAGTCTCTTTTATGTTCATAATGTCGTTAACAATTACGCGTTCAGTGGAAAGTCTCGACCAAATATCCGGGCTAAGCTTTTCCTCATTGCCAATAACATGGTCAACTTCAGCCATATGCTCGAATATGTCTGGATCTATTTGCGCTGCGCAACCGGTGACTACTATCTCGACATCTGGGTTTTGTTTGCGCGTTTTCCTTATGGATTGCTTTACCTGCCGAACAGCTTCAGAAGTAACCGCGCAGGAATTGAAAACCACGCGTGATACATTGCTTTCGGGAGGCAGATTAGCCTCGATAATCTTCGATTCGAATGCGTTTAGACGGCAACCAAATGTTTCAACTTTGCTCTTCATTATGTTACTCTTTGTCATTTCGTTCAAGAAATGTAGCTAGTTGCTTTTAAAAGCAACTGTTTTATTTGAACAGAGATTTTTGGCTAAAGGGAAAAATGCCCATTAAAGCTAATTTCAGTGGGCCCGGTCATTGATACTCTATTATTATCCTTCCACTCAATTATAAGTGTTCCACCGTCCAGCACTATATCAGCTTTTCGATTGGTTAGGCCTCTCGATGCTGCCGCTACTAAAACTGCACAGGCGCCAGATCCGCAGGCAGCGGTTTGACCAGCACCTCTCTCCCAAACTCTTACTCTAACTTTATTTTTACTCTCTACCGTTGCAACCTCGACATTTATTTTATCAGGGAACATTTCGTGGCACTCTATTTTTGGCCCAATTTTTTCTAATTCAAATAACTCGCAATTCTCACTGAACAGAACGGCGTGTGGATTTCCCATATTCACACATGTGAATATCTGGTGGGGCATATTTTCCAAAACTAAGTCTCTCGTGTTAGCTTCTCGAGCTAGTGGTATTTCATGCCATTCGGTACTCGGTTCACCCATGTCGACCGTTACATCTCCTGTTCTAGTTCTTTCACAAATAAGCAGCCCACCAACAGTTTCTATGCGGAGTGTGTTGGCTTGTCTTTTGCTCATTATCAGTGATGCGACGCAACGCGTTCCATTCCCGCAAGCTTCGGCGCTACTGCCATCTGGATTTTTGATATCAAGAAAAAGGTCGCCATTGCGGCGAGCAGGCTCAATAGTCAAAAGCTGATCAAAACCAATACCCCGCCGCCGATCTGCTATTTTTTGTACGGTAGGCTCAGTTAGCCTAAACTCTAATGATTGGTTATCGACAACAACAAAGTCGTTGCCCAGACCATGCATTTTGGTAAACGGGATTTTCATAACCAACTTATAAAGTTTTTTTTGCTGGTAGCCAATCTACAAGTGAAGTTAGTATGCCACGCTTGTTGATTAAGCGATCAAAGGCAGCTAGCCAAACGAAAATCAGAAGAGGAGAAAACAAGTGATTGTCGTTGAACAAAAGGATCTCGAAGACCTTGTTAAAAAAATGATTCAGGCGGTTGGAAGTGAGGAGATCGAAGCAAAAGTCGTTGCAGATAATTTGGTTGAGGCAAATCTTATGGGGCACGACAGTCACGGTGTTGGGCTTGCACCTAGGTATATGGGGCATGCGATAATGGGCACGCTTACTCCCGGTGCGGAAGTAACCAAAATTACGGATAATGGTGTTTATCTTCTTTTGGAAGGCAATATGGGGTATGGGCAAATTATAGGCCGTGATGCGATGCACCTTGGGATACAAAAGGTAAGAGAAACTGGCGCGGCAATTGTTGGACTAAGAAATGTTCATCACCTTGGTAGAATCGGTGCTTGGGGGGAAATGTGTGCTCGTGCAGGTTTTATTTCAATCCATTATGTTAACGCCACAGGCCATAAGCCTTACGTAGCTCCATATGGTGGATATGAGGCAAGATACTCTACTAACCCATACTGTACGGCTATACCGGCAACAGAAAATACTCCTATGTTGGTTTTAGATATGGCTACAAGTCGCGTTGCGCAGGGTAAAGTCAGAGTCGCCCATTACGCTGAAAAACAAATGCCAATGCCAGATGCTTTAGTCGGCCCTAATGGAAAACTCACGACTGACCCTGGAGTTATGTTCAGAGACCCTATGGGAGCCCTCTTGTCGTTTGGCGAGCACAAAGGCTACGGATTAGCACTTTTGTGTGACATTTTGGCGGGTGGTTTGGCCGGTGGAGGAACCGCTAGACCAGAATTGAATACAGGAGAAACAATTAGAAATAATATGCTGACAATAATCATAGATCCAGAGCAATTTAATTCTGGTGGATCCTTTAGCGCCGAATTCGATAGTTTGGTTCAATTCGTCAAATCCGGTCAGCCAGCAGAAGGCTTTGATAAGATAAGAGTTGCTGGCGAACCAGAACAAGAGACCATGACTGAAAGGAAATTGAACGGTGTGCCAATCGACACAAATACCTGGGAAGAAATGATGAAGTTAGGTTGTGAAAATGGACTGGCACCCAATGATTTTGATTCTATAGCGAAACCAATTGTAAAATAAAAATGGTGTACGACTGAATTGTTGTGAAGGAATAGCTGAGGTGTCATTGAGAATAAGTTGACTATTTTCTAATTTCTCATTAGTTTCTGCGAATTCTCGGCAGTTTAATCGCTGAGGGCCTAAATGGTCTAACGTCCGTCCTCGAGTTTCGAGCACGGGCGCATAGGTGCTTGGTGGAATTGCTATCGTCTAACTTGACAAGAGGGCACATAATTGTTCGACGCGTTATCCGACAGATTAGGCAGTGTTTTTGATCGCTTGAAGGGAAAAGGTTCTCTTAGTGAGAGTGATGTTAACGCGGCAATGCGCGAGGTAAGGATAGCTTTGCTTGAAGCAGACGTCGCAGTTGAAGTTGTAAAATCATTTATAGAAGGCGTTAGGGAACGAGCAGTCGGTCAAGAGGTTACGAAATCGGTAACACCTGGGCAGCAGGTCATCAAAATTGTTAATGATAATTTGATTGAGATGCTAGGGAAAGAACCGGCGTGGATAGAGCTGAATGCTGTTCCACCAGTGCCGATACTAATGATTGGTCTTCAAGGAAGCGGTAAGACCACTACCGCGGCGAAAATAGCATCCCGTTTAACACGGCGAGATAAGAAAAAAGTTATGATGGCGTCCCTAGATGTTACGAGGCCCGCTGCTCGGGAGCAACTTAGGGTGCTAGGTGAGCAAATCAACGTTTCAACTCTCCCAATGGCTGAAGGAGAAACCGCTGTTTCAATTGCAAAAAGGGCAATGACCGCTTCTCGACTTCAAGGATACGACGTGGTTATTCTTGACACTGCAGGAAGAGTGACAATTGATCAGGGATTGATGGACGAAATCAAGCAAATTAGTGAAATCACTAACCCTGCTGAAAAAATATTGGTGGCGGATGCGCTCACGGGCCAGGATGCGGTGACTACGGCTAAAAACTTTCATCAAAACGTTGGTGTTACGGGAATTGTTTTGACACGGATGGATGGTGATTCCCGGGGCGGGGCAGCCCTGTCGATGAGGTCTGTTACAGGCGTGCCAATTAAGGCTGTTGGTACCGGTGAAAAATTAGAAAACTTGGAAGATTTTCACCCAGAACGTGTCGCGGGCCGTATTCTCGGCATGGGAGATGTTGTAAGTTTAGTAGAAAAAGCTGCCGAAACAATTGAAGTCGAAGAAGCGGAAAAAATTGCTTTAAAAATGCAAAAAGGGCAGTTCGATTTCAATGACATGCTAAAACAATTACAACAAGTGTCAAAAATGGGCGGACTAGGGGGCGTATTAGCTATGCTTCCGGGTGTCGGTAAGTTGCAAAAACAGATGGCTAGTGCGGGTGTTGATGATAAATCAATAACCCGACAAGTTGCCATTATACAATCGATGACGGCACAGGAGCGAAAATCACCAAAATTGCTTAATGCTTCGAGGAAAAGGCGAGTTGCGTCGGGGTCTGGCACCACGGCACAAGAAATAAACAGGCTTTTAAAACAGCAGATGGAAATGTCCCGTATGATGAAAAAAGTCGGAAAAATGGGAGGGCTAAAGGGTCTTGGCAGCTTGTTTGGAGGCGGAGACCCGATGCAACCTGACTTGGGGCAAGGATCAAACCTAAAGATACCTGAAGGACTAATTAACCAGCCAGGACAAAATTTTCCAGGCCTCCCTGGGTTACCAAAATTCCCAACAAAACGTTAATTTTAAAATTCAATAATTAAGAAGGACACAAATTACTATGGCTTTGAAGATTAGACTAGCTAGAGGCGGAACTAAAAAAAGACCTTTCTACAGAGTTGTTATAGCGGAGAACACTGCACCTAGAGATGGTAGTTTCATAGAAAAAATTGGCACCTATAATCCAATGGTAGGTAAAGATCATCCGAATAGACTTACCATTCAAGAGGATCGAGTAAAGTATTGGCTTTCGGTGGGTGCGCGGCCCACGGATAGAGTACACAAATTTTTAGCTAATCTTAATCTGATGCCAGCGTTTACTTACAACGAGCAACCAATAAAGTCAGCGCCCGGTAAAAAGCGCCTAGAGCGAGAAGCAGAACAAAAGGCAGCTGAAGAGGCGGCGAAGGAAGCGGCAGCAGAGGAAGCTAAAGCAGAAGCAGCGGCAGAAGAGGAAGCTCCAGCAGACGAAGCTCCAGCAGAAGAAGCTCCAGCAGAAGCAGCTCCAGCAGAAGAAGAGGAAAAATAAGCACAGAAATTTGGAGAGGGTGGATGTCCTTGTGTCTGAAGAACTCTGTTTAGGCGTCATCATAGGGCCACATGGAATAAAAGGAGCCGTGCGGGTTAAGAGTTTTACGGAAATACCGGAGAGTATTGCAGATTATGGAACCTTGCATGACAAGAACGGACAGAGTTTCGATCTTCGATTAGACGGACAATCAAAAGGATTTTTAATTGCCTCTATAAAAGGTATGACTACGAGGAACCAAGCAGAAGTATTAAAAGGCACAGAATTATTTATTAAGAGAAAGTTGCTGCCTAACACTGATGATGGAGAATATTATCACGCCGACCTCTTAGGCCTTAACGTTTACGAACCTGATGGCAAAAAAATGGGAGTAGTTAAAGCTATGCATAACTTTGGGGCCGGCGATATAGTAGAGGTCGCGATAGGTGAAACGGAAAAAACAGTATTAATACCGTTTAACAACAACACAGTTACAGATATTGACTTTCTTAAACAGAAAATGATCGTTGAAATTCCATCAGGCTTGCTAGATTAGAAAAAAAGGCAGATTGATAAAAATAATGTTTTCGAAGAAGCCACGACAAGTTTGGACTGCAGGAGTAGTCACGTTATTCCCACGAAGTTTTCCGGGTACGTTGGGAATGTCTATCTGTGGAAAGGCATTAGACCGTGGCATTTGGGCGCTGAAAACATTGGATATTAGGGACTTCGCGGTTGACAGGCACAAGACAGTGGACAGTTCTCCGTATGGTGGAGGTCCGGGCATGGTATTAAGGCCTGACGTATTAGATAGAACTTTGGAGGCGATCTCGGATGTTCCGGGGCGGCGTATTTGCCTCTCACCGCGTGGGCGACGATTTGATCAAGCTTTTGCCAAAGAACTAGCACACGAGCCAGGAGTTGTGCTAGTTTGCGGCCGTTATGAAGGTATTGATCAGCGCGTTATAGAGGCCCGAGAAATGGAAGAGGTCAGTTTAGGAGATTTTGTGCTTACGGGTGGTGAAATAGCAGCCCAAGCTTTGCTAGATGCGACAGTGAGACTGTTACCAGGAGTAATAGGTTCAGAGCAGGGACTAGATGAAGAAAGTTTTGAAGATGGCCTTTTAGAGTATCCGCAGTATACGCACCCAAAAATCTGGAAAGGACGTTCGGTGCCAGAAGTTCTTCTGTCGGGTAACCACAAAAAGATAGCGGAATGGAAAAAACAGCAATCGGAATTGGTTACACGCAATTATCGTCCGGACCTCTGGGAAGCTTATGAAGGTGTTAAAGTTCAACTTTAGGTAGTGATAAAAAATTAATAGGTTAGATATGGAGTAGAATTGATGAATATAGTTGAAGAAATAAATAAAGGAGAAATGGAGAGGATCTCTCAAGAGCGCCCCATCCCAGAATTTGCACCAGGTGACACGTTGAAGGTGCACGTTAAGGTTGTGGAGGGAACCCGTGAGAGAGTTCAGGTTTTTGAAGGCGTTTGTATTGCAAGAAAAGCGAATTCAATAAATTCAAACTTCACCGTCCGTAAAATTTCCTATGGAGAGGGGGTTGAGCGGATATTTCCTTTGTACTCGCCTAGGATAGATAAAATAGAGGTGGTGCGAAGAGGAAAGGTTCGCCGAGCTAAACTATATTATCTTAGGGATCGTAGGGGCAAATCGGCCAGGATTGCTGAGAAAATCGATCGGTCAAGCAAGAAAGCAAGCGCTGATTAAATTTATTTTAAAAAGTTGCAAAATAAAGGGCTTCGCTTAGCAGATTACGTTTTGCCGGACAGACTGGTACTTGGTCGTGCTTGGAAACATCTTATTCTATCTCGACCTTAACTATCCGGCTTTAGTTGATTAAAGGGGAAATTGAAGATGGCTAACCCGCAAACGCTATTTGATAAAATTTGGAAAAATCACCTGGTAGATACCCAAGAGGACGGCACCTGTCTAATCTATATTGATAGACATCTTGTTCATGAGGTAACAAGTCCCCAGGCATTTGAGGGCTTGCGAAATGCGGGTAGGAAAGTTAGGCGACCTGACTTGACCTTAGCTGTTGCGGATCATAATACGCCTACGACGGATATCTCTGAAGGTATTGCTGAAGAAGAGTCGAGAATACAAGTCGAAACCCTAGAAAGTAATGTAAAAGAATTTGGGGTCCCATATATTGGTTTAACAGACGCTAGGAGAGGTATTGTCCATATTATTGGACCAGAACAGGGCTTTACTTTGCCTGGGATGACCATTGTTTGTGGAGATAGTCACACTGCAACTCACGGAGCTTTTGGTGCCCTTGCTTTTGGGATAGGAACGTCGGAAGTGGAACACGTATTGGCTACTCAAACCCTGCTCCAAAAACCAGCAAAAAACATGCGTGTTACAGTAGAGGGAGAGTTGCCACTTGGTGTTACCGCAAAAGACGTCATTCTGGCTATAATTGGAAAAATTGGCACTGCTGGAGGCACTGGGCACGTAATCGAGTTCGCTGGGGAGGCGGTAACATCATTATCGATGGAATCCCGCATGACAGTATGTAATATGGCAATAGAAGCCGGCGCTAGAGCTGGAATGATCGCTCCAGACGACGTAACCTTTGGATATCTCAAGGGAAAACCTATGTCGCCAAAAGCAGGCTCATTCGAACAAGCAGTAGCATATTGGAAAACATTACCATCTGATCCTGGAGCTAAATACGACAAAGAGATTGTTTTAAAAGCGGCTGAAATTGTCCCGCAGGTGACCTGGGGAACCAACCCTGAGGAAGTGGTTCCGATAACCGGTCGTATTCCAGAACCAGCTGAAATAGAGGACCCAATCCGGCGGGCAAAGTTGCAGCGGTCTATCGACTATATGGGCCTCGAGGCTGGGGGATTAATATCGGATGTCAAAATTGATAAAGTCTTCATTGGATCATGCACTAACGGACGTATTGAAGATCTTAGAGCAGTTGCAGAAATTGCGAAAGGGCGAAAAGTAGCAAGTGGTGTTCATGCAATGATCGTTGCGGGCTCTGGTTTGGTCAGAGAACAGGCTGAACAAGAAGGATTAGGGACTATCTTCGAAGAAGCTGGGTTTGATTGGCGCCAAGAGCCTGGGTGCTCTATGTGTCTTGCGATGAATGCCGACAAACTGGAGCCGGGTCAAAGATGTGCTTCAACGTCCAATCGTAATTTTGAGGGTCGACAAGGTTTTGGTAGTCGAACCCATTTAGTCAGCCCAGCAATGGCAGCGGCAGCAGCGATCGCGGGTTCTCTAACAGATGTGAGAGACCTCTAGGAAAATAACGGCAAGAGTTGGATAAGATATGGATAAGTTTACTAAATTAAGGGGCGTGGCAGCGCCTCTTAATATGATCAACATAGATACTGATAAATTGATCCCGAAACAATTTTTGAAAACGATTAAACGTACAGGATTGGGCAAGCATCTATTTAATGAAATGCGCTTTAACGAAGACGGATCAGAAAAACAGGACTTCGTGTTAAATAAGTCTGCTTATCGAGAGGCGAGTATTATTGTAGCAGGAGATAATTTTGGATGCGGATCGTCCCGTGAACACGCGCCCTGGGCCCTTTTAGACTTTGGGATAAAGTGCGTTATTTCCACAAGCTTTGCAGATATTTTTTATAATAACTGTTTCAAGAACGGTATTCTGCCAATCGTTGTTAATAAACAACAATTGGATCAATTAATGGATGACGCCGAAAATGGTGCGAACGCAGTTCTCGATGTAGACTTGGAAGCACAAGAGATCATCCGACCAAGTGGAGAGAAAGTGACTTTTGAAATTGATGAGTTCCGAAAACATTGTTTAATCAATGGCTTGGATGATATCGGACTGACAATGGAGAAAGAAGAAAATATAGATAACTTTGAAAAGAGAAGAGCTGCTGAACAACCGTGGGTCTAAATAAACCTTAGATAGCTTTGGCTTCAGTCAGTAATATTAGAAAAGGGATGGAAAGTTGGCATCAAATAGGAAGTTATTAGTCCTCCCCGGCGACGGAATTGGTCCCGAGGTGGTCTCCCAAGTCTTAAGGGTCGTGGATTGGCTGGCAGCAAAACGGTCTGTGTCGTTCGATCTGCAGGAGGGTTTGGTAGGAGGTGCTGCCTATGATTCACATGGTACTCCATTAACTGACGAGACGCTTTCAGACGCTTTGGCAGCTGATGCGATACTCTTTGGATCGGTAGGTGGACCTCAATATGATGATTTACCCTTCGAGCTAAAGCCTGAGCGTGGCTTGCTTCGACTTAGAAAAGAAATGGATCTTTTTGCTAACTTGAGGCCGGCTATGGTTTTTGATGCAATGGTCGACTCATCAACATTAAAAAAGGAAGTTATCGAGGGATTAGATATTCTCATTCTCAGGGAATTAACAGGCGGGATTTACTTTGCAGAACCGAGAGGTATTGAAGATTTATCGGATGGAACAAAGAAAGGATTCGACACAAACTTATACACGACGCCAGAAATAGAGAGAATAGGCCGAGTTGCAATGGATCTAGCGCGTAAAAGGCGCAATAAAGTTACATCTGTTGAGAAGGCCAACGTCATGATGTCGGGCGTGCTTTGGCGCGATGTTATGACCAAGTTATTTGAAAACGAAGCCCACGGTCTTGAAACAGAGCATATGTATGCAGATAACTGTGGAATGCAGTTGGTAAGGAATCCGAAACAATTTGATGTTATCGTAACGGATAACCTATTTGGCGATATGCTATCGGACTGCGCGGCTATGCTAACGGGTTCGCTCGGTATGTTGCCGTCTGCTTCTTTGGGAGCAGTTGATGATACGACCCAAAAAAGATATGCGTTGTACGAGCCAGTTCATGGTTCTGCTCCCGATATTGCAGGAAAGGAAATGGCAAATCCAATAGCGGAACTCCTTAGTTTTTCAATGTCGCTTCGTTATTCTTTCGACATGCCTGAAGATGCGGACCTTATTGAGAAGTCGATCCAGGCAGTTCTGGCCGAAGGCATACGAACTCCAGATATCATGCAAGAGGGTATGACGTTAGTATCCACAAGCGTAATGATGGACAACATAGTTAGCAAATTAGATCGCTCAGTATAAGCGTACCGTGAGAACAGTTCCGACAATTATTTCTAGAAAAATATTTTGACTAAAGATTGTGTGGAAGTTGTTTGGAGATAGCAATGGGTATTAAAGTTGCAGTTGTGGGCGCAACAGGCGCTGTAGGAAGGGAGATGTTACAAACGCTTGAAGAGCGTGATTTCCCTTCTGATGAAGTTGTTGCACTAGCCTCGAGTAAATCTATCGGCAAGGAGGTCTCCTATGGCGATGATAGAAGCCTAAAAGTGCAGGGGCTTGATGCTTACGATTTTTCAGGTATAGACATAGCCTTATTTTCCGCGGGAGGATCCATTTCAAGTGAATTTGGTCCAAAGGTTGCTTCCCAGGGGGCAGTTGTTATAGATAATAGCTCAAAATGGAGAATGGAACCTGACATACCGCTCATAGTTCCGGAGGTTAATAGCTCGGATATTGCTTCGTTTAAAAAAAGAAACATTATAGCAAATCCAAATTGCTCCACCGCTCAGTTGGTGATGGCATTGAAGCCACTTCATGACCTTTACAAAATAAAACGAGTTGTTGTTTCTACTTATCAATCGGTTTCTGGTGCGGGAAACTCAGGGATGGACGAGCTGTTTAATCAGACCAGAGCGGTTTATGTTAACGATCCTGTGGAAAACAAGGAGTTTAGTAAACAAATAGCTTTTAACTGTATTCCTCATATAGATATTTTTATGGATGATGGATTTACAAAAGAAGAGTGGAAAATGGTTGCTGAGACCAAAAAAATTCTTGATCCAAATATAGAGGTGGTTGCTCACTGTGTTCGGGTGCCAGTTTTTATTGGACATGCTGAAGCCGTATTCATAGAAACTACAAAGCAAATCGATGAAGGTGAAGCGCGTGAAAGTCTGAATAATTTTCCCGGTGTTGTGGTGGTAGATCATCGGGAAAGTGGAGGATATGTAACGCAGCAAGAGTGCGCTGGTGAAGATGCTGTTTACGTTAGCAGACTAAGAAAAGACCCTACAGTAAAGAATGGCTTAGTTTTTTGGTGCGTTTCGGATAACTTAAGAAAGGGTGCAGCTCTAAACGCGGTTCAGATTGCGGAGACAGTTGTTAAGCGTCACCTCTTGAATTAGTTGGTTATAGCTTGTTATCTCAAGCTATCTTTTCGACACGAACACCTATTTCGTCAATATCCATTTTTTGAAGAGCTGTTATGACCGCGAGTTCTTTTGCTTGCTTTTTCTGGGTCTCGAAAGTGATAAGTTCGCACGCAGCAGTTGCTACTGACAGCAAATCGTCAATTTTGTAGCCGTTTAAAAGTAATCCGGTTACCAAAGCAGAAAAAAAGTCGCCGGTGCCATTGAACTTTTGGTTAATAAATTGTCCGGCTGCTCTCCACACACCCCCCTCACTGATCGCGTAGTTAGCAATCTGTAGGTTTTCGACCCGGCCAGTTACAAAGACCGCTTTTGGGCCACTTTTTAGGACGTGACAGGCAGCTGCAATCATTGCTGAGTAATTATTAACGTCTTGACCAGAAAGCCAGGAAAGCTCACTCATGTTTGGTATAACAAAATCTGCTCTCGGGAGAAGAATATCTCGTATAGAAGAACGTATGCCTTTTTTCACAAAGACTTTACCATCATCACCAATAACTGGATCGAGGATGTATAAGCGACTAGCATCAAGTTTCTTAACATAATCCACAGCAGAAGCTACTACTTCAGCATTAGAGGGTAACCCAAGATAACCCGACAATATCGCTTTGCAATTATCCAGGCCTCTAATTTCACTAATGTTTTGGATTTTTTTGTTTATTGATTTTGGTGTGGCAAATTCACCGGAGAATCGTTCGTGACCCGGGTGATTAGAAAAATATACTGTATGAATATACCAGCAATCGTGTCCTAGTTTTTGCAATGTGGGTATAGCTACACTGTTTCCAACGTAGCCAAAAGAGACGCTTGATTGGATTGAAAGAACAGTCATGGACACTCAAAAAATTTAAAGCTGTTATTGGGTATAATTTTGCAAATGCAAGTCAACTTGGCGTCTTAACTCTTTATCAAAGGTAGCCATCAAATTTTCTACAAGGTTAAACAATAAGTTAGTTTTTAAATTAGGTGTAGCATCTTCCCGCAGGGTATGTGAGCGTTCAGCTTTTGCATTGATGGTAGCCAGTCGTCGGGATCCATCAAAAATTTCTAACTGGACGTCTATGGTTGCCGTGTAGCGCTTTGACTGTTCAATAGCAAAAATCCCTTTGAATCCTTTTTGGGTTTTCAATTCGCTTTCAATAATTGATCCGGATTTTATAACAAATTGAGCGTCCAGCTTATCCCCAACTGGAATGAGTATGTCTGAAACCCAGCGCTCTACGCTGGCCCCAGGCGATATTGGAGCTAAATGTTCTATGTTTGGTTGTTTGAATGGCATTTTGTATTCATTGAATACAGCTATATTCGCCACATTGATCCGGATATCAGGCAGGTGACTGAAAGTAAGTTCAGGCGTGGTGAAGTCTATATTGTTTGTTTTACACGATAGAAGTGTACAGGATAAAAAACTTACTAAAAAAAGTAGTTTAATTTTTGGTCGTAGCTTTTTAGCCTCGGGCATCAGTATCCATTCAATGTTTTAATCTTTAATGATCATTCCTTGTTAATAAGAGTTTTTCAAGTCTATGCTCGTCATATGTGTGCTCGACCTTGCAAAATTCGCATGTCACGGTAATTTTGCCATCAACTCTCAAATCCTGTCTCTCCTCAGTGTTAAGACTCAAAAGCATATTTTCAATCTTTTCTATTGAGCATCGGCATTCGTCTTTTAGGAATTTCTTGGGGTAAATACGTACCCCAGTCTCATGAAATAATTTATACAAAAGCTCGTTCGGCTTTTCTGCGGTGTCTAGTAATTCGGTTTTTGTGCAGCTGGCAAGCATTATGGCTGCGTTGCGCCAAGCCTCTTCGTAATCTTCTTGCGTGGCCCCAATAGGGAGTTGTTTGCCACCTGGAAAAGCCTCTTTTTGTATGATTATAGCGGCACCATGCCATGCTCCAGAAAATGATTTTTCTACGCTTAAGTTGACTATTGTTTCTATCTGCTCGGAGTTACGAAAATAGTCATGGACACAATCAGCTAGACTGTTTTTATTGAGCTCAACTATTCCTTGATATCGATCTTCGTTTCTCCCTTGGTCAACAGTGAATGCTATGTACCCACCTCCCGTTAGTTTTTGCAAAGGCTCATTCGTTGAGTCGCTGTTAATTTTCTCTGGATTATAAGCAGCGTAGGCTCTCAACGCACCATTGCTAGTCACATCTACTAAAAGCGTTTTAATTGGATCTTGGCCACTGACTTGTAGAGTAAATACCCCATCATATTTCAGCGAGCTGGATAGGCATGGCGCGAGGATAAGCATTTCAGTGATTAGTTTCGCGACGGAGTCCGGGTATTGATGGCGGTGCAAAATGGCTTTAGATACATGACTAAGTCTTACGAAACGCCCGCGAAGATAATAGGGCTCTATTTGAAATGGTAATATTGAGTCCTGAGTAGCGATTTGTTTTCTCGACATATTCAGGTCATGCACCACAACAAAATGGCTTTTTGCGCATGCAATCGATTTTCTGCCTCATCCCAAACTAAAGATTGTGGCCCGTCAAGTACTTCGGACGTTACTTCTTCGCCTCTGTGTGCAGGTAAACAGTGCAAGAAAACTGCTTCCGGAGAAGCATTTTCCATTAATTTTTTATTAACTTGAAAAGGGGCTAGTAGATTATGTTGATTAGAAGCATCGCTTCCCATAGACACCCAGGTATCTGTTACGACACAGTCAGCATTTTCTACAGCGGCCTTGGGATCATGAAAAAGACTGACATGATTTTTTTGTTCATTTGCCCAATCTAATAGCCCTTCATCAGGCCTGCATTCTCTTGGGCATGCAATATTTAATCTAAAATCAAATTTCGTTGCGGCATGTATCCAAGATGAAGCCATATTATTTCCGTCCCCGCTCCACGCCACGGTTTTCCCTTTAATTGACCCGCGGTGTTCCTCGAATGTCATCACATCGGCCATTAATTGGCATGGATGCGAGTTATCCGTAAGACCATTGATTACAGGAACAGAAGCATATTTAGCCATTTCACGAATTTTAGCCTCTTCAAACGTCCTGATCATTATGCCATCTACATATCGGGATAGTACTCTTGCGGTATCTGCGATGCTTTCGCCTCTTGAAACCTGCAATTCGTCACCACTTAAAACAACAACATCGCCACCTAGTTCCTTCATTCCTACCTCAAAAGAAACCCGGGTCCGTGTGCTGGGTTTCTCAAAAATCATAGCTAATGTTTTTCCATTTAGAGGTTGTTTCTTGTCCTTTCGAGTACTCTTCAAATCCACTGCTTGCGATAGAATTTTGCGCAATACGCTTCCACTTAGATCTTTTAAATCTAAAAAATGATTCTGATTAACCGCCATCTTGCGGTCGTAGTCCGATGTCATGTTTACTTTCTCTTTTTTAAAAGGCTACTTTCAGGAGGAGATATTTTAGCTCGAAACTTGGCTGCATGTCTGATCTATTTTCTGAACGGCCTCTGATATCTCTTCCTCGCTTACGTTAAGAGGGGGTAAAACCCTAACTACGTTCTCGCCGGCTACGACTGTAAGCAGCTTATTTTCTCGAAATGCTGCCATTAACTCGAGATTAGGACCAACACTTTTTATCCCAAGCATAAGCCCAACACCACGAACTGACTCTAATACTGTCGAGTGCTTTTCAACTAATGATACAAGATCATCTTTCAGCTTGGTTCCCTTTTTGACAACTGAGGAAAGGAAACCTTTTTCAAGCATTACATCTAAAACGGCATTTGCTGCCGCCATAGCCAGAGGATTGCCGCCATATGTTGAACCATGAGTTCCAGGCACCATACCGGATGCAGCTTTCTCTGTTGCTAGGACAGCTCCAACTGGAAAACCACCGCCAATACCCTTTGCTAACCCCATTATATCGGGTGTTACATTAGCTGTCTCATAAGCAAACAATTTCCCTGACCTGCCCATTCCACACTGTACTTCATCAAAAATAAGAAGCGTGTTGAATTCGTCGGCTATATCACGGAGTGACTGTAGGTACGCTGATGAAGCCGGGTTAATTCCGCCTTCTCCCTGTATCGGTTCCACCAATATTGCTGCCGTTTTATCGGACATTGCGGCCCGCATCTCGTTCAAATTTCCAAAGGCCACATGATGAAAGCCATCCGGACGTGGCCCAAAACCTTCCCTATATTTTTCGCTATCTCCTGCAGAAAGAGTGGTTAAGGTTCGACCGTGAAAAGCACCCGTGGCGCAAACTATCTCTTCTCTTTTTGGTTCTCCGTTTTCAAAATGGTATTTCCTCGCCACTTTTAAACAACCTTCCATTGCTTCCGCTCCGGAATTACAGAAAAATACGGTATCAGCAAAGGAATTCTCAACTAACCTATCAGCAAATCGTTGTTGTTGGGGTATGTTGTAGAGGTTGGAAACATGCCAAAGCTTAGCTGCCTGCTCTTGTACAGCTGCCACCAGATGTGGGTGGCAGTGTCCTAAAGAGTTGGTGGCTATACCAGTGGCAAAATCAAGATATTTTTCACCATTGGTGTCGAACAGATATGAGCCTTCCCCGTTTTCAAAAGCTATATCAATTCTTCCATATGTAGGCATTACAGCTGTAACCATAATAGACCTCCGCTAATTCATGTTGGCGTGTTGCTATTACCGTGAAACGATAAAGTCGAGGATCAAACCTATTACAACACCTCATGTCAAGATAGTAACCTTTATGATAACTAAAAAGTAGTTGATATAGAAATAAAATCAGCATTCAGGCTGAGTATAATTGTCTATAACGCAAATAGATCAATTTACTTTTCAGCAAAAATTTTCCGGTTCTTTTAGGATTTAAAATGCTTTGAAAGCTTCAATGCTTGCCCTTGATAATTAGAGCCAACCCCACCTGCCCCATAAATTTTTTCCGGAATTTGTGTCATTTGCTCATAGATCAAGCGACATACGGTCTGTCCATCTTCAATAAGAAATGGCACATCATGCGATCTAACCTCTAGAACAGCCCGCGTTCCCTGTCCCCCGCTTTCGGCATGACCAAACCCTGGATCAAAAAAACCTGCATAGTGAACGCGAAATTCGCCAACTTTGGTATCATATGCACGCATTTCAGCAGCGTAATCTAAAGGCACGGTAACATACTCTTTCGACATCAGGATATAGAACTCATCGGGGTTAAGTATCAATCCACTGTTTTTGCTGGATGACTTGTATACGGGATCCCAATAGTCGTTTATTTGACATGCAGCAATTTTATCCACATCAATTAGGGACGTATGCTGTTTTGCCTTATAACCGACTAAGTTATTTTCTGTGTTTCTGGATAAATCAACACTAATCGCTACACCATTTTTTATATCAATGGGGCCATCATTTTTATTTACTAGCCCCTCCGTTTCTTGGAGGCGTCTCATAGTGGCGTCCGCTGCAGCTGGCGTGCCCCGGCGAAACCTAACTTGGTTGAGAGTCGAGCCTTCTCGCACAACAATACTAAAGGTTCGCGGACTAATTTCGGCATATAACGGTCCCTGATAACCCGCCTGAACCGTTTCAAACTCGGATGTAAAGTCAGTTAGCAGTCGAGTAAATACGTCAATTCGACCCGTAGAACTTTTTGGATTTGCAGTTCCTGAGATACTAGAATTCAGGTTCAATGTCTCTTGAAGCGGTACAATATAAACGCAACCTTTTTCTAGAACTGCCCCATCAGTCAGAGAAAACTTGTGCATTTCGAGCGATTTCAGCTTGTCGTGTATAGTCGAACTTGGCCCTGGTAGGAAACTTGCCTGAACTCTATAAGCGACAGCTCCTAGTCTGAGATCGAGACTCGCTGGTTGAATTTGCGAATCTGTTATAGGAAGATCCGATGATATCTTTCCTGCTGTTGCCATTTCTAGTAATGTTTGGCTCGCCAATATTCCCGTGGACCGGATTAACGGTGTAGCTAATTCAGGAAACATTGATTGTGTCGGCATAGCTTTTCTTCATAATTCAGAATATCACTAATGTTCAACCAATAGTATTATGTTGGAACAGTAAAGCGAACAACAAATTTTACCAAAACTGATTAAAAAATGCTTTGTGCAAATATCTAACAGTAAGTAACCCTATTGATATCTTAAACTGAAGTTAGTGCGGCTAGGATTGGAGATGCAGTGTCAAAGCAAGTTCTGAGTTTTGAAACATTAAGAAAGGCCGGCCTTCGTTATCTGGGGCGTTACGCCGCGTCGACAAATGCATTCAAGTTAGTTTTAAAACGTAAGATCATTAGAATGGAAGGTGATTTAGAACAACGGCCGTTAGAAGTTGAAGAATGGATTAGCGAAATTGTTGATAGATTCACGAAAGCAGGATTATTGAACGACAGTTTAGTGGCAGAAAATCTATGTTCTTCTTTGTTGCGGCGCGGAACTTCATTAAAGATGATAAAAGCAAAGCTTGCAGCAAAGGGTTTCGAAAGAGACGTTATCAGCCGGGTTTTAGATGACATATCAGGAGAACAAGAAGAGTTGGAAGCTGCCTTTTTAGTGGCCAGACGTAAGTGCCTCGGCCCTTACAGAGAAAAGAAAGAAAGGGAAGCCAATAGAAAACGTGACCTTGGGGTTCTTGCCAAAGCAGGCTTCCCATATTCTATTTCTAAACAAGTAATCGATACATTCGAAACTTAGTGTCTGACAGAAGCTCGGTCGCTTATCCGTCGATAAAGTTGCTTAAAACCACGTGTTAAAGTTTGCCCAATACATATTCTGCGCTAGATACCTCAAACGCACCGGGCTCCTCTGCTAACATCTCTGTCACGACTCCATCATCGACGATCATAGCATACCGTGCTGACCTAATCCCCATACCAGCTTCTGTTCTGTCGAGCTCTTGTCCTATCGCCTTTGTGAAGATAGCACTTCCATCAGCAAGCATCATTACTTTGTCTCCAGCATTCTGATCTATGCCCCACGCATCCATCACAAAAGCATCATTTACTGACACGCAAGCAATTGTGTCTACGCCTTTTGCTTTGATTTCAGCTGCTTTTGCGACAAACCCGGGTAAGTGCTTTGCGGAACAAGTGGGTGTGAAAGCGCCAGGAACGGCAAAGACGACAACTTTTTTACCAGAGAAAAGCTGCTCTGTGCTGATATCGATTACACCATCAGATGTTTTGTGTTTTAGTGTTCCGTTGGGGATTCTGTCGCCTGCTTTGATGCTCATCTTGTGTTTCCTTTTTTAGTGTAAATTTGAAATTAATTGCAATGCCTGTAATGTGGGAATTACAAACTACGGATCCTCATACTACATACATTCTCTTCCTATAATAATAAGCTTTCAGCAAAATATAAAATTTCTTTTTCAATAGACTATTTATCGAAAGAAGCAGCTTCTATAGCATCCTTGATAGCATCTACACTTAGCAGTTCTGGGAGCACTATCCCCGTTCTAGCTCTCGGCCCATAGATCACTGTGAAAGGTATACCGTATCTGTTAAATGAAATTAAGTAATTAGCGATTCTTTCATTAGGGCTAGTCCAATCTGCCTTCATTCCTATAAGTTCCCCAGATTTTAAGGCGTCTTCGATAAGTCCAGTTGAAATAAAAAGTTTTTCGTTTACTTTGCAGGTGATACACCAGTCGGCGCTGACATCTACAATGACTGTTTTTCCAGCATTAACGTGTTTAGAAATTTGTTCTTCATCAAAACTTTTCCAACCTAAATTTGAGTCTCCCACTGTAGAGAGGTTGGTTGCAACCAATGAGCGATTTTGCCCTGGTAGGAAACTTGGTCCGTTACTTGCGATAACAGCACAGAGGGCTAGTATCGCTGATATACCTAGGAGCAGGTGGAGCTGAAATATTTTAGACATTAATATGGCGAAACCCGCTAGACCTATTAAGCCAATAACAAGTAACAGGAGGCTTAGGGAAATCTGTTCAGATAGCACAGTTAGCAGCCAAAGAGCTGTTAAGCATAATAAAATGGCGAGGAAAATCTCTAGTTTTCGCATCCAAGCCCCAGGCTTTGGCATAATTTTTAATGCACCTGGGAATGCAGATACGGATAAATAGGGTAAAGCTAGGCCCAAGCCCATTAATAAAAAAATGATCACTATCTCCTGAGCCTCGCCTCCAAGAGCGAAGGTTAAAGCTGTTCCGACTAATGGTGCTGAGCAGGGTGTTGCAAGTATTGTAGCGAACACTCCGGTAAAAAAGTGGCCGGTTATTTTTGGCCAAATTGCCTGATTATGTTGGATAGGTATTGGTCTTGATAAGCTATCGATAAGCTTATCTGGTGCCTTGAACTTAAACCAACCTAAGAGGCTCGCAGAAAAAGCTAATATGAGTATGCATGACATTGTTATAAAAACTGGTTGTTGAAACTGCATCCCCCAGGTTACAAAAAAACCGAAGTTTTTAAGTAAAATCGCAAATACAGCGAGTGCGAAAAACGATGTTATTATCCCAACAGCTGAGCTGAGAAAACCTAGCCGCACTGATTTGCGATCTTGATCCACAGCCCTTGATATATCTAATAACTTAATCATAAGAACTGGGAGTACGCACGGCATAAAATTAAGTATCACGCCTCCAAGAAAAGCGATAAGAAAGATAGTCATTGTAATGTTGCCGATTTTCCAAAAGTGCGTGCTCGCAGTTCTGGATATTACGGTTGGACGAATAATCTCCCGTAATTCTATAAAACGCCCTTTGTCGACGAAGGTTAAAATTGCAGGAAATTCTGCAGGAGTAGTAGCATCTGGAAACTCAACCAAAACTTTTAGCTCTGCTGTTTTTTCGTCGCTGGATAAATTGACTGTGGGTTTAGCAAAGTTAATGTGACTCATTGCCTCCAAGTAAACATCTGGTTCACTTAGTTTTGTGGGCGAATTAATATTTAATATTAATGTCTTCCCTTTAAGGTGCGAGCTTTTTAAGGTAAACCCTGGCCAGCTGCTCGTCGTAGGTATTAATCTTTCAAAATTTCTTAATACTTTTGAAAACTTACTTGGTGCGCCAGTCCCCGTGGGCAGTTGGAGTTTTAAAATTCCTTCTATTGGAATGCATATTTCTCTGCACGCGAGAGCGTTTAATGTAGTTCTAAACTTCAACGGGTGTTGATTGCTTTTTATTGTGGCTGTTAGCGGTATAACAACGTGGTTGGCGTAGCCAAAACTTTGCATCCCATCAAGTGTGAAGCGCATGGGAACCGGCCAGCGCCATTCAATTTCCGCTAAATTGTTGGATTTATTTTCAATAAAACTAGGAGGAAAGCCAGCATCTCCCGGATTGCGCCAGTAAATTTTCCAGCCTTCATGAAGATAAAATTCGAGCCCTAAAGGTATTTTAGTTTCCTTACCTATGTCCTTAATACCACTTATTATTCTGAATTTGGCGAAGTCTGTTTTGACCCAGTCGGATTCTGGTGAACCGAACGCAAAAAAGGTTGGATAGAGGAAAAATAGAGCTGTCAAAATGATCTTTGCAGCCGCTATGAATGCCTTGAAAGGCCCCAAGCTTACATATTTTTTTGTTTCGAACATGAACTCAACTAATGTTTCACAAAACTGTATTCTATCTCTCTGTAACCAGGAAAAATAATGTTTAGAATTTACGAGGATGCTATTAAAGTAAGATAGTAACTAAATCATAGAAAGGAATAGTTGTCATAGCTATTGAAAACTACTTTTTAACAGGGAAGTTGCTGATAGCAATGCCAACAATGGGCGATCCTCGGTTCGTTCGATCGGTAATCTATGTTTGTGCACACAATGCCGACGGCGCCTTAGGGCTAATAATTAACAACAAAATGAACTCGCCTTCCTTTTCAGAGATTCTAGAGCAGCTTGAAATTCCGGCTTCGCACGACACAAAAAATGAAATTAAAGATGTATACTTCGGTGGCCCTGTTGAAACAGGACGTGGCTTTATTTTACATAGCTTGGAGTATAACGCTGGGGATACGCTAGTGGTAGATAATGAAATTGGAATGACGGCATCACTAGGAATCATTAAAGAATTGGCGGCCGGAACAGGACCTAATAATAGTCTTTTTGCCCTTGGCTATTCAGGATGGGGAGCCGGACAACTTGATAACGAAATGCAAGAGAACGCCTGGCTAAGTGTAGACGCAGACCTCAATTTAATTTTTAATGAAGTTGTAGATGTAAAATGGGATAAAGCTCTCGAAAAAGTGGGAGTAAACGCTGCGCTTTTATCAACAGAATCAGGTCATGCTTAGGTAGTTTAAAATTTTTGCCCAGTTATACCTATGCCGCTGGAAAAAATTAGATACGCCCGATAAGCGAAAATTCTAATCGTTTAAAATTGTATCGTGTGCTGCTATTGCTGCTGCCTGAACAAGATCATTCACTGTTGCACTCATTTGAACAATTTGCACTGGTTTTTCTAATCCAAGAAGCATTGGTCCGATGATGGTGCCGCCGCCCACAGCCTGTAGTAGTTTGTAGCTTATATTTGCCGCATGAAGCCCTGGCATTATCAGGATATTTGCAGGGCCAGATAATCGGCAAAAGGGATAATTTTTCCGTAGCGACATATCTAGCGCTACATCAACGCCCATCTCGCCATCGTACTCGAAGTCGACCTTTCTACGGTCCAATATCTTAGTAGCTTCTTGAATACGTTGCATATGTTCGCGATGCGGATAGCCAAAATTTGAGAATGATACCAGTGCCACTCTCGGTTCGTAGCCGAATGCCTTCGCTTTGGTTGCGGTCTGCACGGCTATATCGGCTAAAACTTCAGGTTCGGGTACTTCAGTTATATTTGTATCTGCTATAAACAATGCGTTATTGCGGGTTAAAACTAGACTGCAGGTCATTAGTCGTTGTCCTGGTTTGGTATCCAAAACCCGTGTAATGTATTCGTGGTTCACTCCAAAACTGCGTGTTAGACCGGTAACCATAGCGTCTGCATGCCCATGCGCAACCATCGAAGCACCAAACACATTTCTGTCTTGGTTAACCATTCGTTGAACATCTCGATAAAGATGTCCCTTCCGCTGAAGGCGTTGGTAGAGTGTTTGGGTATATTGAACATTATGTTTAGAGAGGCGCGCGTTGTGGATTTCTAGATTATCAAGGCTGGATAGTCCTAAGCGTTTTATACTAGTTTGAACAATATCTTCTCTTCCAATCAGTATAGGTTGACCATACCCACTGCTCATAAAGGATATAGCTGCCCGAATGACGCGTTCCTCTTCACCCTCAGCAAATACCACTCGTTTTGGGGCTTGCCGAATGCGCGCATAGATCCCGCTGAGACTATTTGCTGTTGGGTTAAGTCTTGCGCTGAGGTCTCTCTCATATTTGTCAAAATCTTCTATGGGTTTTTTTGCGACACCTGTTTCCATTGCTGCCTTTGCCACGGCAGCAGAGACTTTTACGATAAGTCTGGGATCAAAGGGGGCTGGTATGATGTAGTCCCGCCCATATTGAAGGCTCTTTCCATAAGCTGCACTGACTTCATCTGGAACATCTTCTCTTGCTAGAAGGGCGATAGCGTGGGCCGCAGAAATCTTCATAGAATCATTTATCTCTGAAGCTCGCACGTCTAGTGCACCGCGAAAAATATATGGAAAACCAAGTACATTGTTTACCTGGTTAGGATAGTCTGAACGACCTGTAGCCATAATTGCGTCTGCCCGAATTTTCTTTACTTCTTCCGGTGTTATCTCAGGGTCTGGATTTGCCATCGCAAAAATTATTGGGTCTTTTGCCATAGATGAAATTATTTTTTCGGAAAAGGCCCCCTTTATTGATAAACCCATCAACACATCGGAATTTTCTGCGGCCTCTTCAAGAGTGCGATATTCAGTGTCAACCGCATGAGCTGATTTCCATTGATTCATGCCCTCTTTTCTACCCTTATACACGACACCATTAGAATCGCACATGATCACATTTTTATGAGGTATTCCCAGAGTTTTAAATAATTCTACACCCGCAATGGCCGCTGCTCCGGCCCCATTGACGACAACCTTAGTTTTCCTTATGTCTCTGTTTGTTAAGTGAAGAGCGTTCAATAAACCAGCGAGGGAAATGATAGCTGTTCCATGTTGGTCATCGTGAAAAACAGGTATATCAAGGCTTTCCTTTAATTTTTGTTCTATAATGAAACATTCTGGCGCTTTAATATCTTCCAGATTTATACCTCCAAAAGATTTTCCAAGAACTCGGACACTATTAAAAAATTCCTCTACGTCTTCAGTATCGACCTCGAGATCTATTCCGTCGATATCAGCGAACTTTTTAAAAAGAACTGCTTTCCCCTCCATGACAGGCTTAGCTGCCAGAGCGCCAATATTGCCTAAGCCGAGTACGGCCGTGCCATTCGAAATAACCGCAACCATATTGCCTTTTGAGGTATAGTCGTAGGCCGTTGATGGATCCTTCTCGATTTCTAAGCACGGAACAGCAACGCCCGGAGAATATGCAAGAGATAGGTCTCTTTGTGTCGTTAAACTCTTAGTTGGCGCCATTTCAAGCTTTCCAGGCTTTCCTTGGGCATGAAAATCGAGAGCATCTTGATCACTTATTTTACTAGCTCCTACCATGATACGAGGCCTCCTCCAGCAAACTGCCAATGTATTCCTAAAAGTTGGTTGAATATGTTAGCGGCTTTGAGCGAATAGCGAAAGTAATTGGTGAAATTAGTATTAACTACTGCAAGGTAATTGAAAAATTACAGCAAAAAAAAATTGTACAGTGACACTAAAACGAATGTAGAAATAATTTACGAGTCATTTGTTTCAAGAGATTGAAAATTGAACGAAAATATTGAGGTAAAATTAAAAGAAAAACATGAGAGTCCTGCCGCTGAGAAAAGCATTGGGAGCCTTACTCCAATGTTAGCTCAGTATATTGAAATAAAAAGAGCCCATAGCAATTATTTGCTATTCTACAGAATGGGTGATTTTTACGAATTGTTTTTCGAAGATGCCAAAGTGGCCTCTGATGCGCTTGATATTACTCTGACGAAAAGGGGAAAGAAGGATAACAAAGAAATCCCGATGTGCGGTGTTCCTGTTCATGCAGCGGATGTGTATTTAGCACGGCTAATCCGTAAGGGCTTCAAAGTAGCTGTTTGTGAACAAGTAGAAAAACCAGAAGAGGCTCGTAAAAGAGGTAGCAAGTCCGTAGTGAAACGAGAGGTGGTGAGGATAGTTACCCCTGGAACCGTCACAGAGGACAGTCTTCTTGAAGCGACACAAAATAATTTTCTAACGAGTCTGAGTTTTGTCCAGGACGTTGTGGGTCTAGCTTGGGTAGATATTTCTACTGGAGCTTTTCAAACTCAAAAATGTTGTGTTGAAGATTTAGGAACTGCTCTTTCAAGAATACAACCAACTGAAATTTTGATTTCAGATTTGATTGTTCAAAAACTGGAGGAAGAAAAATACATTCAATCTCAGCTGGTCGACTGGAAGGAGCTGCTTACGCCATTAGCATATTCTTTTTTTGACAGTATGAATGGTGGGAGACGCTTACAAAAAATCTATGGAGTAAAATCTCTAGATTCCTTCGGGACTTTTTCCAGAGCAGAGATATCGGCCGCAGGTGCTCTGGTAGAATATATTGAACTAACGCAACAGGGAAAGATCCCAAAGTTATCATTACCGCAAAAATGGAGTGCTAGTGAAGCTCTTGAGATAGATGGTGCTACTCGTAACAACCTAGAAATAATCAGAACAATAGGAGGCTCAAAAAAGGGTTCATTATTGGCAACAATAGATAAGACGCTCACCAGTGCGGGGTCTCGCCTATTATTGACTTGGATATCAGCGCCATCCAAAAATCCTATGGTTATAAATAAACGCTTAGATGCCATCTCTTGTTTTTATGAAAATGAAGTTTTGTTAGGTTCTCTAAGAGATATTATTAGAACAGTCCCCGATATGGAGAGAGCGTTGTCCAGGCTTAGCGCGGACCGGGCGGGACCAAGAGACCTGATCGCCATAAGGAATGCACTTTCTAAAACAGATATAATCAAGGCAGAGTTATTGACGGAGAATGTCGGGCTATCTCGTATTAAAGATGAATTCAAGAGGCATATTCAGGATTTAGACGGATATTGTTCTCTGGTTGAAATTTTGGAGAAGGCCCTTGCTGATGACCCGCCAATTTTAATTCGTGATGGTGGGTACATCGCTCCCGGCTTCAATGCAGAGCTTGATAGGTTGAGAAATCTAAAAGACGAAAGCAGAGGTCTCATCGTTGCCCTTCAGCAGAGATATGCAGAAGAGATGGAAATTAATTCTATAAAGATAAAGCATAATAACATTCTTGGTTTTTTTGTTGAGGTAACATCTCTGCATGCAGACAAATTGATGTCACACCCAACCTTTATTCATAGACAAACAATGGCTAATTCTGCGCGGTTTACAACGGTTGAACTCTCAGAATTAGAGCGAGATATTAACCAGTCTTCTCAGAAATCTTTAGGTATAGAGGAAGAGTGCTTTAATAAACTACGAAGCGAAGTTTTAATTCATCATGAGAGAATTCTGGCATCAGCATTCGCTATAGCTGAAATTGATGTATTTTTAAGCCTTGCAAAATTAGCTTTAGAGCATGGATATGTTCGTCCAATTATTACTACTGGAAAGGAGTTTGAAATTATCGAGGGTCGACATCCTGTCGTAGAGGCTTTTTGCAAGGACGGTGAGCACTTCATTCCAAACTCGTGTGAATTAAAAGCAGAAAATAGGCTCTGGCTATTAACGGGTCCAAATATGGCAGGAAAGAGCACTTTCCTGCGCCAGAATGCATTGATCATTTTGATGGCGCAGCTGGGATCCTACGTGCCAGCTTCGTATGCTAAAATAGGTGTCATAGATCGTCTATTTAGTAGAGTTGGAGCCGCAGATGACTTAGCGCGCGGACTGTCGACTTTTATGGTTGAAATGGTTGAAACAGCTTCCATATTAAATCAGGCGACAGAAAAATCATTTGTTATTCTAGACGAAATTGGTCGGGGCACGGCTACGTTTGATGGTTTGTCTATAGCGTGGGCAACGGTGGAACATTTGCACCATGTCGTCCGATGTAGAACGCTGTTTGCAACTCATTATCACGAACTAACGAATCTTTCGTCAACTCTTGATGCAATGAGGTGCTATTCCATGAAAATAAAAGAGTGGAATGACGATATTATTTTTCTTCACGAGGTTGTAGAAGGCGTGGCTCACCGTTCGTATGGTACCCACGTCGCTAAATTAGCTGGCCTGCCAGAAAACGTCATAAACAGAGCAAAAGTAGTTCTGAGAGAACTTGAAAAGGGTGAAAAGTCCCGGGCTATTAACTCTTTAGCAGAGGACCTGCCTCTGTTTAGTAACATTACCCAAGAAAGTACTAGCGTAACAAAAAACGGTAGTAAATTGGAGGAATATTTATCAAAAATTATGCCTGATAATTTATCTCCTAAAGACGCTCTTGATATAGTTTATGAGTTAAAGGCATTGGTGGATGAGTAAGTATCATTCAAATTCAAAAAGTTTTGCATTCCAAAGTATTGACCCTAAAATTCTTCCTGACATGTGCAAGTCTTTACCAATATATGGTGCAAACGTTTCTTCGCATTCTAGGGCTAGCGTTTCAACGTCTCCGGGCACATCTGGTAGGGCAGCAATTAAGAGGTATTCCTCCCCGCTATCTGATACTAAATGAATAGGGCCTCTTTCGGCTATCATTCCGTCAAACCCGGGAAGTCTCATAACTCTGCCAAAAACTTTGGTGTCATCATCCATAACTAAGTTCCCTCTTAAAGTATAGAGAAGCTCTTGTGAGTTAATTTACGATAACACTACTTTAAAATAGAATTAAAGAAATTTGAAAATTCTACGGCGGTAGCATTAGGCCCAAAATGCTTTAGGTAACCTCCAGAAGGAGCCATTATAAAGGTAATGGCGGAGTGATCGATAAGATAGTCATCAGCATCATTAGTCTTTCGAAAATAGACCTTGTAAAGTTTTGCTACAGAACGAATTTCCTCCTCCGACCCTGTTAAGAAAATAATGCTTTCGTGAAAATTCTCTTTATAGCTTTTCAGGACTTCGGCAGTATCCCTTAAAGGATCAAGGGTTATAAAAATCGGTTGTATATGCTTTGCTTTCGTGCCGAGTGAGTCCAATGCCTCACTTATAGTTGTGAGACCCATCGGACAGACATCAGGGCAAAAGGTAAAACCAAAGTAAATAATTTTAAACTTGTTTGGAAATGAGTTGTTGGTAATGTTGTTTCTGTCCTGATCTACCAATTCAAACGAACCTCCAACGAGGTCTGACCCTTTTTGCCGTTCATCACTCTGCCGAACGAACAACCATGCCCCCGAAGCAATTAATACAATGAGTATTAGGGAGAGAATAAAAACTAACAACTTAAAGGACCGAACAGTCAAAGCATTTTCTCTCTAGAATGGTAAACTAAAAAATCTCTTGAATAGCAGGAACGTTTGTACACCTAACCCGCCATGTCCCAGCAAAGTTTTCACAAGGATGCAGATAATCAATTATTGTAGTTGATAGATTGTCGACTGAGATGGAGAGAGCTCTTTCTGCTTCTATTCTGAGTGCTATCGTCAGAGCGGCTCGAATAACACCTCCGTGAGAAATACAAATCACATCTCTGCCCGTAAATTTTTTCGTACAATCCAGAATGCATTCTCTTACTCTGTCGATCACTTGTATAAAACTTTCGCCGTTAGGAGGTTTTTCTTTTGCTGGGGTTATCCAAAACTTGTCGTAGGCGTCACCAAAAAGAGACCGAACTTCCTCATATGTCTTTCCGGTCCAATCACCAAAATCTTGTTCCCCTAATCTATTCTCGATAATTTGTTCGGATACTTCAAGTCCGCCGCTAATTAGCGCGTCTAGTGTTTGTTGGGTCCTTCTTAAATGGCTTGTAATCGCAATACCTTCTCTTGGTAATCTTTGAGCAAGTAGCTGAAAAGCATTTGCATTGGAGGTATTTGCTGATTTATCAGACGAGCCGTATATTCTTCCTTCAGGGTTGTCTACTGGCGCGTGTCGTATTAGATGCCACCGTGTCTCGAGCATACCTTCTCCTTGCTTTGTTTCCTAGCTACTGCTACTGGCAAGATAGACAAGTACTGTTGCTTCAGAAACTTGTTGAGCTGCACCTAGAATATCGCCGGTATAGCCTTTAATCTGAGAGTTGGCTAGTAGGCCGACGGCACCAGCAACCAATATTGCTAAAACAGCAGAAAGGATCGCCTGGTCAAAAGGAAGTAGTAAAAAAATTAAAAGAGATGTGAATAAAAAGCCACCTATAACCCCTCGAGTTTCCGGTTTGCCTGCGTATCGAGCAAGGCCTTTGTCAGATGCTGGGATAGAAAAATATGGGATAACAATTATAGAAAAACGAGATAATGAATGGGCGCAAATGATAGAAAGAATTGCAATTTCGTAGGGTTTCCCAGTAGCCAGAGTGATTATCGCATTCCATTTAATAAGGGTAATTAATAAAATCGCTAATACCCCGTAGGAACCTATCTTGCTATCTCTCATTTTCTCTATTTTTGATTCCTTATCGTTACCTCCTCCAAGGCCATCTGCCGTATCCGCGAGTCCGTCCTCGTGAAGAGCCCCAGTGAGAATTACTATGAAACAGATAGCCATAACTGCCGATATCGCTATCGGAATCTGAACGACAAGTAAGAGGTAAAAGAAAGCACCCCCGGCTAACCCTATGCCGGCGCCGATCAACGGAAAACACCAGCAAGCCTGCATTAAAGTACGATCATACTTAGTGATGAAATGAGTGGGAATTCTCGTAAAAAAGGTAAGTGCTAAATGAATATCTTCCAGACATTTAGAAAAATGAATTTTGCGAAATAATTTACCGAGCATGAGCAAACGGAACTTCCCAAAAAGACCATTACGCGGTATAGAGCCTCAACGTTTTTATTTACAAACCACCATATAAAAGAGGCAAGTTCCGTATGGGAGACGCTACGCATAAATCAGCTATTTCATCTCTACAGGAGGTGCGTGACCTTATCAAGGAATTACCTGGACCGGATTTAGAAAGTGCTAAAAAAGCTGCTTTGCACAATGCACAATTAACAAAGCCATTGGGATCACTTGGGAAATTGGAAGATCTTGTAGAGTGGTTGGCTTCATGGCAAGCCGAATACCCTCCGAGGCTCAACCATCCTCGCACATCAGTTTTCGCGGGCAATCATGGTATAGCAAAGTATCAGGTTTCTGCTTTTCCAAGTTCGGTTACTAGTGAAATGGTCAAAAACTTTGTTGAAGGTGGTGCAGCCGTTAACCAGCTGTGTAAAACATTTGACGCCGATTTGCGTGTTTACGAGCTTGGTTTGGAACATCCAACCTCAGATTTCACACAAGAACCCGCAATGACTGAAGAAGAATGCGTTCGAGCTATGGCTTATGGGATGATGGCAATAGAGCCTGGGTTTGATATTATTTGCCTAGGAGAAATGGGAATTGGGAATACCACGTCTGCTGCAGCAATTTCAATGGCTCTCTTTGGGGGAACTGCGAAAGATTGGGTGGGCCGTGGAACAGGGATAAATTCTGAGACTTTAGAAAGAAAAATAGAGATAGTTCAAAAAGCAGTGGAGCTCCATTTAGCTAAAACAAAAGATCCATTAAGTTTGTTTGCCGCTTTGGGCGGTTTAGAACTTGCTGCAATAGTGGGCGCTATCATTGCTGCAAGATTAGCTCGTGTGCCAGTTATATTGGATGGATTTGCCTGTACCGCCTCTGCTTCTGTTTTATTTGCCATCGATCCAACAACTGTGGACCATTGTCTAGTGGCCCACCACTCGGTTGAGCCCGGACACTCTAGGCTTTTAGAATTGATGCGTAAGGAGCCGATGCTAGACCTTGGATTACGCTTGGGTGAGGCGTCGGGAGCTACATTAGCTATTGGAATTTTAAAAGCAGCTGTCGGTTGCCATACTGGTATGGCTACGTTTGCCTCTGCTGGAATTAGCAAATCGGTAGATCTTTGATTACTGTTTTTTAACTGCCCTACACCAATTTGAGGTTTCCAGCTGCTGACCTGCCGTCACGTCCCTCTTCAAGATCATATGAAACAGCATCATCTTCGTTCAAGGTTGCAATTCCAGCGGCTTGTAGAGCTGTGATGTGAACGAAAACATCGTTTCCTCCTTCATCAGGTTGTATAAATCCAAAGCCTTTTGCATTATTGAACCATTTGACTTTTCCCGTCGGCATATCTTTTCCTTTGAATAGTTTTTTGTATTAAGTTGAGCAAAATAAAGTTGTTAAACGACAAATTGTCATTCTTAGAAATAACAGTATCTTAAAATTTGAAATTCATCAAAACTTGTTAATCCACTTATATTCGTGCGGTATATCAGTTGAAATTTTTTTGTAACTAAGGCCAGTTTCGTTTTAAATTTTAGTTTGGTTAAAAATGAAAGAAAATTGTAATACTATCCAACACTTAATTTAAACTTTACTTTTAAGCGGAAACTTAGAAAAGTTGAAATGTATAAAAGACATTAATGTTTTGAAGCTTTTCGCAGCGAATTTTACAATATTAACAAGTATTTATCTAGAAGAGACGGAGTCAACTATGTCGCTATCAAGTGGTCCACTATCCAGGTTTCGTGTACTAGATCTAACCAGAGCAAGGGCTGGCCCAACGGCAGCAAGAATGCTAGCAGATTGGGGAATGCAAACCATTAAAATAGAGCAGCCAGCGGAATTGTCAGAAGTTCCACTTGGAGGTCCCAGAGATGGGTTTGACTTTCAGAATTTACATCGAAATAAGCGATCTATGACGCTCAACCTAAAAGAAGAGGCTGGCCGAGAAATTCTTTTTAAACTGGCAAAGGAGACGGACGTATTTATTGAGAATTACAGGCCTGATGTTAAACATCGTCTGGGCATTGATTATGAAACTATAAACAAAATAAATAAAAAGATTGTTTATGGAAGTATATCCGGCTTTGGACAAGAGGGACCTTATTCAAAAAGGGCTGGTCTCGATCAAATAGCCCAAGGGTTGGGAGGATTGATGTCTGTCACTGGTATGCCAGGTGATGGTCCTGTACGGGTCGGTATACCGATAGCTGATCTTACCGCGGGCATAAATTTAGCTTATGGAATATTGGTTGCTTTACTGGAGAGGGAAGTGTCTGGACAAGGACAGTGGGTGAAAACATCATTACTAGAGTCTCAGATAATGATGATGGACCTTCAAGCTGCCCGTTATACAATTTCAGGAGAAATACCACGGCAAGAGGGTAATAATCACCCGACCAACACGCCAACAGGAGTGTTCCCAACCTCTGACGGTGTAATAAATATTCAAGCCTCGGCGGAACATCTATTTAAAAGAATGTGTGATACGCTCGGAGCACCCGAAATTTATGAGAATTCCGACTACAGTAGTAATGAAAAAAGGACTGCATTAAGAGATCAAATCAATGCAGAGATATCCAAGTATACAAAAAAAAGAAGCACGACCCACTGGGTGGAGGCTTTTGCTGAAGCTGGAGTCCCTTGTGGGCCTATTTTAAACATGGGGGAAGTTTTTAAGGACCCACAAGTTAAAACACTTGATATGAGTCCTTCCGTCAACCACCCGAGATTGGGGACCTTAAATGTCGTTGGGCAGGCTGTAAAATTAGAGCGAACACCCCAAAGAATGCACAGTGCGACGCCAGACTTGGGTCAGCACACGTTAGAAATTTTAAATGAGATTGGTATCGAAAGAAAAGAATTTGATAATTTAAAGAAGAATGGTGTCGTATAGACAGTAAAAATATTTTCACAATCCAGAAGCAGGAAAAATCTAATGAAACTTTCTACGGACAAAATTTTAGCCAAAAACGATGGCTCTGTTGGCAGACTAATATTGAATAATCCCGAGAGGCGAAATGCTATCTCGTTAGATATGTGGCAGGGTATAGCTGAAGCATTCCAAGAGTTCTCTGGTAATCCAAAAATCCGCTGCATTGTTATGTCCGGAGCAGGAGATAAGGCCTTTGCATCTGGGGCAGATATTTCTCAATTTAAGGAACGAAGGTCGGATGCTAACGCCGCTGCTGAATATGCAAAGATATCAATGGCCGGTAGAAAAAAAATGTTAGAATGTGAAAAACCGTTTATTGCTCAAATTAGAGGTTTTTGTATGGGGGGTGGCTTAGGTATAGCGTTAGCAGCTGATATCAGAATAGCATCGGAAGATTCTGTTTTCGGTGTACCTGCCGCGCGACTATCTATCGCTTACGATCGGTTAAACTTGGGGAACCTGGTGGCTTTAGTTGGACCATCAAAGGCAAAGGAGATATTGATTACGGCAAAAAGGTATTCTGCGCTAGAGGCAGAAAGGATGGGCTTGGTGAATTCGTGCGTGCCAATAGATAAATTAGAAGCAGAAGTAGCAGATATTACTGATAGGATATCACAAAATGCACCTCTCTCCATGAAAGCATCTAAACTTACGATAAACGAATTAATGAAGGATGATTCTAGTTTTGATGAGGAGCTGGTGGATCAATTGACCCGCGATTGTTTTAACAGTAGAGATTATCAGGAAGGTCAAGAAGCTTTTATGAATAAAAGGCAACCAGTTTTTCATGGTAAATGACTGAAAATAATTTCTCTCATTATAGTCTATTATATGAGTGTTTTAGAACTAGAATATGGCATGTTTTGTGCATCATTTGCTAAATAGGTGTTCTTAAAAGAAGGTTTATCCATGGCATTAGCCCCAACTCAAAATCAAAAACAAGGTCCAAGTCAAGAGTACTTGTTGTTAGACTACCTTCAAAGGCTTGGTCGAAGTTTGGAGGGCAGAATGGCGGTTCATATCCACCTTTCTCGCCTCCGCCCGCAAAATAGGCAAGATCACCATGTTCGGATAGCAGCTACAACCTTTGAGGGGATGACGCAAACTTATGATGGTCAGGTCTTCATTCTCAGCTCATCCGATCTTTTTTTCGTTTGCAAGGATGCATCGATAGATGACATAGATGCCGCTATTTTAAAGGTTCGTCACCTATTCAACGAAGATCCTTTAACTCACGGTGAAGAAGAAGAAGATATGGCGCGGTTCTGCACGTACTTCAACGTGGAAACTCAGCATGAAGAAATGCTAGACTTAATTAAACAAATGCACCGCGAGAGAGAGCGTAAAAATAGACTAGCTATAGGAAAAGTTAAAAAGGCTTCCGAAGTTCAGGATGGATTAAAGGAGCTCGACCCTGAGCAACTAGGAAAGCTCCAGGAATTTTTGGCTAGGGCGGATTTGTCTAATTTAATGCGTCGGCAACCCGTCTGCGCCATAACTCCGGCCAATCCAAATCCGCAGCCGATATTTCAAGAGCTTTATATATCAATAGATGAGCTGAGAAAGTCTGTCGTGCCAGATTTTGATTTGTTGTCAAATTTATGGCTATTTAGGCACTTAACGCAGACTTTGGATCTTCGGATGCTGCAAGTATTAATCCACAATGACGACTCAACAATCGACAGTTCAATAAGCATAAACCTTAACGTGAAAACTATTTTGTCTCCTGAGTTTATAAATTTTGATAATAGTTTGAAAGCTTCATCGCGTGGAACTGTTGTGGTTGAATTACAACCAATTGATATTTTTAGCGACATGGGTGCCTATATGTTCGCTAGAGATTTTATGCGCGAGCGTGGATACAGGATCGCGCTAGACGGTTTAAATCATCAGATACTTCAATTTATAGATAGGGAACATTTAGGGTTCGATCTTTTGAAGCTATTTTGGAGTCCTGAGATGGCGGACGACAACTCAGGAACTCGTTTGGCTGAATTGAAAGAACATGTTGATCGTTGCGGCAGAGCCCGGTTAATTGTTGCTAGGTGCGATTCCGATGAAGCTGTGCGCTTTGGCCAATCATTGGGTAGTACAGTTTATCAGGGACGTTACATAGATAGACTTCTTAAAAGTTCAGGTGGTGTAAATTAACACCTAACTAAAATTAGAATAGTTGAATGCCGCTTTGATCAAGGCAGTTACCCCTATGCACGCAAGGACTAGGAGGGCGCCGTTACGAAAATAATCGTGACCAAACCTTGTAAAGAAACGAGCGCCTAACCAAGTGGTGAGTATATAAAGTGGGATACAAATTATACTCATTACAACCACGCTCGGAGAGAAGAAATCATAGTACCACAGGGGTATTAAACTACAGAGATTTAGCATTGTGACCGCGCCAATGACATTTGCGCGTTGCTTCTCTGTGTCGGTACGACGGGATAGCGCAAGGGCCACGGCAGGAGGCCCGCCCATCCCTACGGCACCTTGTATTAAACCTGCAGCTCCACCTATGCTGATTAACAGAAGTGGGTACTCCGCTCTAGGAAATCGCACATCGCGATAGAGGAAACAAACCATCAATAATACGAAACCAGAAATATAGATTTTCATTAATTCTGGATTTACTATAACCAAAATCCAAGTCCCCAATGGAGCCGCGAAAAAAGCTGCAAGACCGAATGGTAAAACGAACACCTTTTCCGAGTGTTTTATGGCGGTTGGTAAGAGCTGTAGCATAGATGGTAAGCCGCTTAATGCGGCGATGGGCACTGCTTCGTGTGGACTTAATATAAAGCTCAAGACCAATACAATGATAATTGACGCTCCAAAGCCAACAAACCCTCTTATGAACCCGGCTAAAAATATTCCGCTGGCAATGGAGAGTATATCGAGCTTGGTTAACCCCGGTTCTATATAGTTGAGTATTGTTTCTTCCATGAATATATCCGCGTTATAAGCAAGATATCTCTTTGACTCAGTTTTGATAGTGCTTTAGAGGCAATCATTAGATAAAATTAGAGGTAGTGTGAAAGTATACATCACTACTAGTCGCTGGATAGAAAAATTCATGAGAAATGGATACTTAATTTTTAAAAACCTGTTCGATTTAAAAACGAGACATTGCTTATCTACGATGGATATAATTTTTTTCTTAGAATGTGGGATTGATGAGCTGTTTGGAAGACGATAACTAACCTCGAGATTTGATAGTTTAGACTTCAGTGAGCGTCTTTTCCGCTTATACACTCTGGTTGGAAGCAGGCTACATAATCATTTTGATAGCTCGTTGCCTAAAAAAATATATCAATAGAAGCCACTGTTGATGCCGGAAAGGCCAATCTAATCTTGTAAAAAAACATAAGTTACTTAATCTCGTGGAAATGTGAATTGTTCTGGAAAATTTTTAGTAACACCACTCAAAATGTGCAGATAAGACCCTTGCAGAATCCGTGGCAAATGAATCTTCTAGCTATTGGGTGGCGCTACTCGCAATAAGAATTCTACAACCGATTCAGCAAAAATATCATTTCGGTCTCCCGCCACCATATGAGCTGCATTTGAAACGTTAACATATTCCGCGTGAGGACATTGTCTCAAGAAGTCTTGTGCTCCCTCTTCGCTTAACACATCGGACAAACCACCCCTGACAAGTAAAACGGGTAAATCGAGATTATTTGCGGCATCGTGCAGTCTTTGGCGATAATCTGGTGCACCTGGCCTATTGAAGCGACGCGCAGGATCCCAGTGCCAGACGTATTTGCCATTTGAAGCTAGCCGAACATTTTTAGCTAAACCATCTAGTTTTCGGGGTCGCTTTCTATGTGGTTGATAATTTGATATCGCTTGCGCAACTTCTTCGAGACTATCGAAGCCCTCCGGTTTTTGGTTCATAAAGGCCTGTATCTTCTTCTGGCCTTCCGGCTCTATTCGAGGCGCCATATCCACCATTACCAAAGCCTTAGAGGTTAGATGTTTTTCTCCGACAGATATTAAACTTGTCCCACCCCCCATGGAGGCGCCAACAAGAACAGGCTTGTTCGAACCCAGAGCACGCGAAACTCTAATAAGATCCTTAACCATTTTATCAGCGCCGTAGTTGCCTTCCCCGGCCCATTCTGAATCGCCGTGGCCTCTAGCATCAAAAGCTACAGCGTGATATCCCGCTAAGCCAAGTGTTTCGCCGGCACCTTTCCACGCATGCCGGGTTTGTCCTCCTCCATGCTGTAGTATAACGAGCTGATTGTTAGGATTACCCCACGTATCTCCCGCAATCTTAATGCCTTCATAGCCGTCCCAAATATGGCCTGGGACAGGCGTTCCAGGTAGTCTTTCCCCTGCACTCATTTTATTTCCTATAATATATTTTTAAGTTATTAGTCGTTTTTCTGTATTCCATTCATTCAGTCAAGTAATGATTGAAATCATTACAAGTATACCGAATAGATGGATAATACAGAGTGTTACTTTCTAAGTGCGGCCTCCTCGGAAGAATTTAAAAACCTAGTTTTGTGTCCTTGTAATAAAAGAAATAATTTTGCTGTTTCTTCTAGTTCCTCTGTAGCATAAACGGCATCTCGTAGGCATCTTCCGGAGACTACTGGACCGTGATTAGCGAGTAAGACAGCATGGTGCTCCGATGCCATCTCTCTAACGACTTTAGCGAGTTTTATATCTCCCGGAGGGAAGTAAGGAATTAAGGGAAGGGTTCCAATCCGCATGACATAATACGCTGTAATCGGCGGTAGAACATTTTTTGGATTTATTTCGTCGAGACAACTCACTGCGACGGAATGTGTTGAATGCAGGTGAACAACGGCCGAGTCTTGTGGTCGTTTTTCATACATGGCTAGGTGTAAAAAACTCTCTTTTGTCGGGGGATCACCTGAAATAAGGTTTCCGTTTATATCTAATTTTGAAATCTTTTCTGGTTCAATATTACCCATTGAGCAACCCGTAGGGGTCATTAGCCAACCGTCCTCTATCCTTACGCTAATATTGCCAGAGCTTCCGAATGTTAGGCCCCGATCGAAAAGAGATTTGGCCATTTGAACTATAAGGTCGCGTGTCTTTGTTTCATTCATTTTTTATCAAACGTTTTTGATCCAACACAATTTTATTTTGCAGCAAAATCTCTTTGATACGATTATTACATTTTCGTTAGGCAGAGGAAATTAGACGAATTACTGAGGTGCAGGTAAACGCTTTTTCTTCATCGGCTAATATATAAGCTTCCATAAATGCCGTCCGTTTGGTTCGGTGATTGATTTTCGGGAATGCTTTTAAAAGAGTTCCCTCTTCTGCGGGTTTGAGAAAGTTGGCTGTCAGAGAAACTGTTAATGCCCGAACATTTTCAAGATTCTTTATAGCTTCGTGGCAAACGGCAAGATCTGCCAGCGTCATCAGTAAACCTCCATGAGCGACAAGTCCGCTATTACATTGGGTGCGAGTAACCTCTAAAGAAACAATAGTTTCTCCATTATTGCCTTCACCCACATAAAATGGCCCACTATTCATTTCAAAAGGATCTTCTGGATAAGGTATGGAATACCCATTATCTAAAAAGTCAGTATTCGTTTTTTTATTGTCCATCAAGGTGGCCGTTACCTTTTTGAGATGTTAACTTTGGATTTTGCAACGTCAAGTTATCTTACATTTATCATTGGATGAAAAGGAATTTAAGGTGAAAGCTTACCAAATCACACAATGGGGTGAAATGTTAGAGGAAAATGAAGTTCCGATCCCAAAGCCTACGGGAACTGAGGTCCTTATCAAAATAAGAGCAAGTGGGATTTGTCATTCAGACATACATATCTGGGATGGGTATTTTGATCTAGGAGGCGGGAAGCGGATAACTCTGGAAGAACGAGGACTGAAATTACCTTTTACAATGGGACACGAACCTGTAGGAGAAGTCGTTGCTCTCGGTCCGGAGGCTACAGGCGTCAGTATAGGTGAGCTTAGGATTGTTTATCCCTGGATCGGTTGTGGGGTTTGCAAAGTTTGTAAGAATGGTGATGAACTTCTTTGCAACGACCCAATAACGGTTGGTACACGACGAGATGGGGGTTATGCCGAGTATCTTTTAGCCCCTCATGCGAAATATTTGGTGTCTTATGACGGTGTTGATGAGGCATTTGCCGCCACAGCAGCTTGTTCAGGAATTACCGCTTACAGTGCCCTCAAAAAACTCAAGCATTTAAAATCTGACCAGACAGTTTTGATTATAGGTGCTGGGGGCGTGGGGTTAGCTGCCGTTGGCATGGCGAAGGCTGTATTGAAAACTAAAATTATCGTCGCGGACGTTGATCCTTTAAAAAGAGAGGCAGCACTTAAGGCCGGCGCAGATGAAGTTGTTGATAATGGAGAACCGGGAATAATAAAGGAACTTTTAAAACAGACGGATGGCGGACCTTATGGGGTGGTTGATTTTGTTGGTGCGCCAGCCACGTGCTCGTTCGGATTTCAAGTTTTAGCAAAGGGAGGGACTTTGGTAGTTGTTGGACTTTACGGTGGCGGTATGGATTTGTCCTTATCTATGCTTCCACTAAAGGTAGTCAACATTGTTGGATCTTACGTGGGAACCCAGCAGGATCTTGTAGAGCTTTTAGACTTAGTGAAACAAGGTCATGTAACACCGGTTCCTATAATTAAAAGACAGCTTAGTGAGGCGCCGATCGCTATCCAAGATTTACGAAGTGGAAAAGACATAGGGCGCTATGTGCTAATAAACTATTAAATAGTTTATTAGCATTAATAATAAAAAATAAGTTTTTAGGTAATTAGACGCCCAGCTTATCTCCTAGGAAATCTTTTTGTTTCAATAATTCTGAGGAGTTTCCTTGCCAGACTATCTGACCTTTCTCGATCACATAATGCACGTCAGCTATACGAGCTAAGTCCTTAATATTCTTGTCTACAACTAGCATTGAAATCCCCTCCTTTTTCAGTTTATTGAGGCATCTCCAGATTTCATTCCTAACCAAGGGCGCCAAACCTTCTGTGGCCTCGTCGAGTAATAGGAGTTTTGGGTTAGTCATAAGCGAACGGCCAATGGCTAACATTTGTTGTTCTCCTCCGGACAATAAATTTGCCATGCTATCGATACGTGCGGATAATTGGGGAAACAAATCGAGTATTTTGTTTAGGTTCCAAGGCGAGGTATGGTTGTTTCTATTCGCTGAAATAGCTACAAGGTTTTCTCGGACGGTTAAATTAGGAAAAACCTGCCTGCCTTCAGGAACCAAAGCTATACCCTTTCTATTGATCTTGAAGCTCTCAAGATGTTCAATTCGCACATTTTCAAAAAAAATACTACCTCGCGTTATTGGCGTAATTCCCATAATTGAATTAATGGAGGTTGTCTTTCCCATGCCATTACGCCCTATTAAAGTAACCACTTCGCCATTCCTAACATGCATAGAAATGCCGAACAGAGCCTGGCTTGCGCCATAATGAGTCTCAATATTCTGTACGGTTAGCAATTCATTTCTCCATCTGAGCCGAGATAAGCTTCCCGAACTTTTTCATCCTTTTTTATGCTTTGAGGTGAACCGCTAGCGATAACCTGACCATAAACCAAAACGGTTATACGGTCTGCAAGTGCAAAAACCACATCCATGTCATGCTCTATTAAAAGTATAGTTTTTCTTTTTTTAAGTTTTTGAAGGATTTTTAATATTTTTCTTCCCTCTTCTGTGCCCATGCCCGCCATTGGTTCATCCAAAAGTAAAAGGTGAGGTTGTGTCGCAAGTGCCATAGCAATCTCTAATTGACGGTGCTCGCCATGAGAGAGGTTTCCCACTTTTTCAAATGCTCTTTCCTCCAGTCCAATTTCCTTCAAGGCGTTCAGTGCGGCTTTTCGAAGATCAATGTCTTCGCGGACAGGCTTCCAAAACTTATAAGAATGACTATCTCGCGCTAGGATAGCCAGAGTAATGTTGTCTATAACATCCATCTCCAACATTAAGCTGGTTATCTGAAACGAGCGAGCTATGCCTAAGCGGCTTCTTTTAAATGGCGGAAGCGCTGTGATATTTTCCTCTCGAAAAATGATCTCTCCACTATCAGGCAGGGTTTCCCCAGAAAGCTGAGCTATTAGCGTTGTCTTACCCGCGCCATTGGGTCCTATGATCGCATGTAATTCGCCGTGCTTGATTTCTAAATTTAAGTGATCTGTAGCGACAACGCCTCCAAAAGTTTTTGATAAATTGGAGACGTTTAGGATGGCCGGGCTCATTTTGTTAACCTTATTCTCTTAAGTAAACCATCAATGCCACCGCGTACGAATAGAACTACAATTATTAGCAAAGCTCCGAAGAAAAAATGCCAGTAAGTGGTAATCCCGGAAAGCCATTCTTCCAATAAAACAAAAGTTGCGGCCCCCCATAAAGGTCCAAGAAGAGTTCCTGTGCCACCTAAAAGAACCATAAAAATTAATTCACCAGATGCCGTCCAGTCCATCATTTCAGGACTTATAAAATTTGTGAAATTCCCCAAAAGAGCACCAGCATATCCGCATAGACACCCGGAGAGCACATAACAAACAAGTTTATACCTGTAAGTATTGTAACCAATAGACTGCATTCTTCTTTCGTTACTCTTGGAGCCAGCAATCACCATGCCGAAACGAGAGTTCATAATTCGCTTAACGATGTAGAGGGAGGTCAGAAGAGAAACAAAAACGAAATAATACAAAGTGACAGTATCTTCAAGATTAAAAAAATTTCCAAAAGTACTCCTTGTATCGATTACCAAACCGTCATCACCGCCGTATTCCTCAATACTGACGATGCCAAAGAAGGCCATTTGCGTAAACGCCATGGTTATCATGATGAAGTAAACGCCTTTTGTTCTGAGACAAACCGCACCGGTTAGCAGGGCAAACAATCCAGAAACGGTTATAGCCACTAATAATTGAAAAAGGCCGTTGTGGATTTCATAGTACGCAGGAATACCGACACTATAAGCGCCAATGCCAAGGTAAGCCGCATGACCAAAGCTTATCATTCCTCCGTGTCCGAGTATTAAGTTTAGGCTAGTCGCGGCTATAGCTAAAATCATTAATCTGTTGGCGAGGTCTAAATAGAAATCATCGCCAGAGACATGTACATAGAGAGGAAGCATCGCGAGAAGGGCTGTTGATATTATAAGGGCATAGCTATAATGCCCTCTTTTTATTTGGTCTCGCATATGATCAGCGTCCTTTTGGGGGGAAAAGTCCCTGTGGTCTAACGGCAAGAATCGCTGCCATTAGAATATATATTGCCATAGCAGATAGGGCTGGTGCAGCGGTCTCAGCGTTTTCCGCCGATAAAATAAGTTTTAATAAAGTGTCGAGAAATGATCTACCCATGGTATCAATGAGCCCTACTAAAATGGCGGCTAGAAATGCTCCCTTGATGGAACCAATGCCTCCGATAATAATTACCACAAACGCTACAATTATTATTTCGTTACCCATTCCAATGCTTGCCTCGGTGATTGGTGAAATCATCATTCCAGCAAAGCCTGCCATAGCTGCTCCTACGGCAAATACGACAGTAAAAAGTGATTTAATGTCAATACCGTGGGCAGACACCATTTGTCTGTTTGATGCACCAGCTCGAATTAGCATCCCCATTTTGGTATGGGTAATTATAAAATAAAGGACGAAAGCCAAAAGCAGTCCAGTTAAAATTATAGAAAGGCGGAATGTGGGAAACTCAATTCCGGGTAGAATGGTAACCCGTCCATCTAGGAAAGTTGGCAGAGGAATAGCTTTACCTTCCGGCCCCCATAGAAAATGCACCGCCGTATCGAAACATAAGATTAGTCCAAATGTTGCTAAGACGTGATCTAAGTGATCCTTTGAATAAAGGCGTTGGATGATTGAAATTTCAAGAAGGGCGCCAGCTGCTGCGGTCACAGGAACAGCTATTAATAAGCCCCATAAAAAAGAGCCGGTGAATTCTGTCAGGGTCGCACAAAAGTAGGCGCCAATCATATAAAGAGCGCCATGAGCCAGGTTTACAAAATCCATAATGCCAAAGACTAGTGTCAGACCTGAGGCTAGTAAAAACAATAGTAAACCGAGTTGAAGCCCATTTAAAAGTTGAGTGATTATTAGCACCCAATCCATACTCAAAATCCTCTAATATTCACATTCAAAAAAGCACCCAAGACAAACATTTGGTTGTGGACCCTTTAACAGATACGGCGGGAGAAGTATCCCGCCGTTTCTTAGAACTTTATAGATGACATTGGACTACATTGAGCAGTCTTTAGCATAGGTGTCTTGATGATTTTTCAGAACGACTTCGCGCACGGAGGTAGTCCAGACACCATCTGGGTCCTTTACAACTTCTCTTGAATAAAAGTTTTGTATTGGAAAATGATTATTACCATATGAAAATTTACCACGGACAGACGGAAAGTTGGCCTTCTCCATTGCTGCCCTCATTCCATCCTTATTTGATAAGTCACCTTTTACTGCCTCAACAGCACTTTTTATTAGAAATATCGTATCGTACGATTGCGCTGCATAAAAAGATGGGTAGCGGCCATATTTCTTCTTAAAACCAGAAACAAACTTTTTGTTCTGTGGTGTATCCAAATCTGGTGCCCAAAATTGTGTCATCACTGACCCCATAACGCCGTTCATGTTGGCTTTTTGAAGTTTTGGCAAGGCAATGGAGTCGACGGTGAAGACAGAGTAGAGCGGGATCTTTCCTTGGAGACCAGCCTGAGCATATTGCTTTATGAATGCGCCCCCCGCTTTACCAGGATAAAAAACAAATATACCTTCTGCGCCGGATGCTTTCGCTTTTGCCAACTCAGCAGAGAAATCAAGTTGTGCATCCTTACCCCACTTTGTTAGGTCTTTTCCTACTATCTTTCCTTTAAATGTTCTAGTAACGCCAGCAACCATATTTTTCCCGGCCGCATAGTTGGGTGCCATCACATAAAGTGATTTGACATTATTTAAATTAAGCACTTCCCCCATAGCCATGGGCGTTTGATCATTTTGCCAAGATGTTGAGAAAAAGTTCTTATGGCATAATTTCCCTGCCATTTGCGAGGGGCCAGCGTTTGAGCTTATTAGGAACTTTCCTGCTCCTAAGGCTGATTTTTGGGAAGCAAGAAGAACATGTGACCAAATAAAACCGGTTACAAACTGAACTTTGTCTTGCTTTACTAATTTATCTGTTTTCTGTTTGCCGATGGCCGGCTTGAAGCCGTCATCTTCAACTATTAATTCGACATCCAATCCGGCCATTTTCCCGCCAATATCCTCCATGGCTAGATTCACTGCATCGACCATATCTTTACCAATCACTCCGGCGGGGGTAGTGATGGTAGTAACAAAGCCAATTTTAACTTTTTCAGCTGCCACTGCGGGTCCGATAGCCATTAGCCCTGCGGACGCGAGAAGTAAAAACTTTTTGAACATACTAAAATCCTCCCATTTTCAATTGGCATGATGCCGAAAATTGATGGAAATTCAACAATATTGATGAAATTTTTCTAAAGTATCGTGATATATTAATCTTAGAAACCCAATTTTACCTTAAAGAGATAAAGCAGTTTTGTTGTTAAGTTCGAAGCTGTTACTTTACACCCAGGATGGGTGGCAAGGTTTTAAGTAAAAAACGTTGTGATGCCAGGCTACAAATAGGTCGTTTGAGTATGTGAATGAAAAGTAACAAAAAGGGAAAAAAGAGGCCAACTGCTTCGACTACAAGGTCGCAAAAGCCTGCTAAAAAATCACGCTCGATGTCAAAGAGAAGAGATTTCTTCGGCTCTTTTTTCTCAATCACTGCTCTGTGCTCCATTTGGGGTCTGGTTATTCTCCTGGCCATAGGAGTATATCAAGCAACCCAACTTCCGGACTTGTCAGACTTAGAATTTAAGAAACGTGATATCGCTGTTAGTTTAGTGGATAGTAGCGGAGAAAAATTTGCGGCTTACGGAGACTTTTATTTAGAACCTTTAACGTTTAATGAAATTCCGGAGTTCCTAATTGAAGCATTAGTTGCTACCGAAGACCGAAGGTTTTTTCAACATTGGGGCATTGATCCTTTTTCATTAGCTAGAGCTGCGGTAGTAAATTTAAAGCAAGGAAAAATAAAACAAGGTGGAAGTACTCTTACCCAGCAACTAGCTAAAAATTTATTCCTAGTTTTCGACAGAAGCGTTGAAAGGAAAGTGCGAGAGTTATTGCTTGCATTATGGTTAGAAATGTCTTTCACGAAAGACCAAATACTGACCCTATACCTAAATAGGGTTTACTTTGGCTCGGGTGTTTTTGGTTTGCGTGCTGCTGCTGAGTATTATTTTGGGAAATCTGTTTCAGACCTTCAACTAAAGGAAGCAGCAATGCTCGTAGGAATTTTAAAAGCCCCATCAAAGTATAATCCGAGAACTAATTTTTCTTTAGCAAAAAAGCAGGCAACTCAGGTTCTCAATAATATGATGCGTGCTGGGTTCTTGGAAAAAAATATTTTAAGAAAGCATGTAAAATACAGGGTTAAAATAAAACCCCAATTAAATTTACAAAAGGGAACGTGGTATTTTGCAGATTGGATTAGAGAACGGGCTGAAGCATATTCGAACAATGTTTATTTAAATAAAAGAGTATTTACTACTCTAGATCTAAGCCTTCAGAAGAAGGCTGAGGCAGCCCTAGCCAATCAACTAAATCGGTCCAGTTCAAATAAGCAATTAGAAGGAGCAGTAGTGGTCCTAGACGCGACAGGTAAGGTTTTAGCCATGGTTGGTGGACGGAACTACTTTAAAAGCAAATTTAATAGAGCCACGCAGTCAAGGAGGCAGCCTGGTTCAGTTTTTAAGCCCGTAGTTTATCTAGCGGCTTTATCAAAGGGCTTGAGCCCGGAAACTGTAATATCCGATCAACCTTTAGAAATAGGAAGTTGGCGACCTAAAAACTTTGATGGTGTTTATAGAACACAAGTATCCCTCCGGCAGGCATTGCAAATGTCATATAATCTAGCAACCGTAAGGCTATCAGAAAAAATCGGACGGGATTTAACAATTAAAATGGCTTATCGTTTGGGGATTAATGCGAAACTTGACAACAAACCTAGTCTAGCGCTGGGCAGTAGTGGCGTATCTTTGATCAATATGACCGCCGCATACGTAGCAATATCGAATGGTGGCTTTCCAGTTGAGCCGTATGGCATTAGCAGTATAGAAACTGAAAAAGGAGAGTTAATTTATGCAAGGCGGGAGCAAGCGGCCACCCCGATAGCATCACCGAAGGTAATAGCAGACATGAACCTAATGTTAGAAGATGTTATTGCCAGGGGAACAGGCAAAAAGGCAAATATTGGTAGAACAGCTGCCGGTAAAACTGGCACTAGTCAAGATTACAGGGATGCATGGTTTATTGGATATTCCGAAGGTTTGACAGTAGGTGTCTGGGTTGGTCGAGATGACAATCGGTCGATGCGTAAGATTACTGGCGGGAGCATCCCTGCAAAAATATGGGCCGAGTTTATGGTAAGTGTTCCTTGATGCTTGTCATTGAGTCCACTTTTTCGTGTTTGGACTTAACATAAAGTAGGCGGGGAGAGGTAAGAATGGAATTGGTAAAAGATTGGTGAAAATTAATCGCGAAGATTACGATCTATCTCTTTTTCCAGATAGCTAAATCGGTTTACCACTCTTTTGTAAACATTTTTTTTGAATTCTATGATCATTGCTATCGTGGACTTCAAAGAGGTCCATTTCCAGTCATCAAATTCGGCACTCCACCCTCCTAAATCGATTTCGTCTTCGTTTCCAAAGAAGCGCATAGCAAACCAAATTTGTTTTTGTCCACGATAATTCCTGGCAAATGATCGTGCCGATATGTTAGGAGGGTAGTCGTAATAAAGCCATTCTGCTGTCCTATCAACAACTCTTACCGATTTTATATTTGTTTCTTCCTCTAATTCTCTAAGTGCCGCCGCTTCTGGTTCTTCGCCAATGTTGATGCCACCTTGAGGAAATTGCCAAGATTGTTTACCAACATCATTTCTTCGCGCAATGAATACCTGATTATTATTGTTAAAAAGCACTATGCCGACACAGGGGCGGTAAGGAAGATTTGTTAATATCTTATTAATCATCTTTGACTCTGCTTATCTACTATTGCGGTAATTGGCGCTAGTGCAATTTGTTTTGTTTTTAATTCCTTTGTCCATTGACTCAGAATCTCTATCGTTATTGGTAATGGTTGAGCAATACCAACCGCAAATCTTCTTTTAAGGGCTATTCTTTCTAGTTCATATAATTTATTTTTGATTTTCTCTTGGGATGGTTCTTTATCCAAAAAGACGTTATTGAAAGCTTTAGGTAATTGAATAGATGAGGCCAACTCTGGACCAAGGCTTCTGGAAGTTGATCTACTATCTACGTAAATTAACCCACGTTGCTTGATGCTTCTTAAAACAGGGAGAAAGGTCTCAGAATGTAGCATAAACTTTGTCCCTAGTGTGCCTAATAGGCCAACATATCCACCAGCTTGCTTCATGACATGTTCTAGCCGATTAAGGTTTTCAACTTCATTTGATGAAGTTAGTAGAGTAGCTCTGCCAGGATCATTTTTCGGAAAGCCAATTGGTTCCATCGGGATATCTAATAATATTTCGTGGCCCTTCTGTCGCGCTTCTCTTACCCAGCTCTTTAATCGTGGTGCTACATGGGAGAAAGATAGAGTTATGTCTTCTGGTAACAGCTCCAGAGTTGCTTTCGTGTAAGTGTCTGATAATCCAAGATTGCTAATAATTAGGGCAATACGGGGTTTTCTATCAGCTCTTTTAAATCCTCGCGAGTATTCTAACCAAGGTTGCCGTCCATCTGGAGCAATTACGGGTAGTGGCCCAGTTTCTGTCTCTTCCGTGATATGGGGAAATATTATCCCAACGAGAGCATCACTATTGTTTAATGTATTTTTAGTTTCCTTTGATTGATTTGCGATGGCGGTTTCAGAGTCATCCTCTGCTTCTTGATCGCCGAGTTGTCGTTTGTCGCGGCTGGAGTTTTTAGGTGCTGTTTCCCCATCGGCTAATACCTCTACTGTTACAGCCGGCGTAATTGCTATTCGCTTCTCTATCGTTTTTTCTGCGCTAACCAAGACCCAACCAACTAATAATCCAGCACCTCCAAGAACTACCACTAGGAAGGTCCCGTAAATAAACCAAGCAAATCGATTTAGCTTGGACCGAGGTATTTCGTCTGTATGGTCTGGTTCGGTAACTTCTTCGCTTAAGACGTCATCGCCATTATCTAAAGTTGATTTTTCTGGGTTATTACGCTGTAGTCTTAAGGCGTTTTTAAGACGTTTTATGAAAGAACTAAGTTTCAATTTACTGTTCGTTTTTCAAGTAGTGACAAGCCACGGAGAAGGTCGACTGCTCTTGCAAGTTGGTAGTCTGTATTTGCTAGCTCTTTTGCTGTTGGTCTCCTACTCTTTGACGTATCTGCTTTATCGCTTTGCTTTTCTTTATCGGTGTTTTCCAGAGCTCCACGCAAATCAGCTTCGCGTCGCTGGTTGGTGGCCAAGTTTCTTTCAATTTTTGCCGCGTTGACAACAATATCAGGTGAAATCCCCGTTTTCTGTATGGATTTTCCCGATGGTGTGTAATAACGCGCAGTTGTCAGTCGCATAGCTATATCTTTTGATAGTGGCACTATTGTCTGCACAGAACCTTTTCCAAAAGATTGTGTCCCAAGAATAATGGCTCTTTTATGATCTTGAAGAGCGCCTGCAACAATCTCTGAAGCGGAAGCGGACCCGGTGTTAATTAATACAATTAATTTTGAACCTTCAGTTAGGTCGCCTGCTTTTGCATGAACGCGTGATGTATTCTCTGGGTCACGCCCTCGTGTAGATACAATTTCCCCGTGGTTAAGAAATACATCACTAACAGAGATAGCTTGATTAAGGAGGCCGCCTGGATTATTCCTCAAATCTAGTATAAATCCAGAGAGTGAAGTCCCAATCTGTTTTTTTAACTCTGAAATAGCCCTCTTTAGGCCAGGAGTGGTTTGTTGGTTGAAGGTCGTTATTCGAATGTAACCAATGTCATCAATAGCTTCAAAACGGACTGATCTAATTTTAATTATTGCTCTTCTTATTTTAACTTTAAACGGATCTACATTCTTGCGCCGGATGCTCAGCATGATTTCTTCATCGACAGGGCCACGCATCTTTCCAACAGCTTGTCTTAGAGAAAGTCCTAGTATCGAAACGCCATCTAAATGGGTTATGAGATCTCCAGGTTCTAGTCCAGCTCTTGATCCAGGAGTATCATCAATTGGAGAAACCACTTTAACTAAACCATTTTCCATTGTAACCTCGATCCCTATACCTCCAAATTCTCCTTTTGTTTGAACTTGCATTTCCCCAAAGCTTTTCTTATCCAAAAAGCTGGAATGTGGATCAAGAGAGGTAAGCATCCCGTTGATAGCAGCTTCAATTAGCTTTTTATCACTTACCTTGTCTACATACTCTGACTTTACCCGTTCAAATACATCCCCAAATAAGTTCAGCTGCCGATATGTTTCACTTGCATGGAGTGAGAGTGGTATGAGTGAGATAAGAGCGCTGAAAAGAATTAAGCGACTAGTCATCCTGTTTACTCGTTTAAGGATTAGTTTGTTATAACAAATAGAATTATACATTTGATTACGTCGCGTTTCTCTTTGGTGATAACCAGGCTAATGGGTTTACGGGCTTCCCATTTCGTCGAAGTTCAAAATATAGTGCGGGACCAGTCTGTTTATTAGAGGTTTTAAGTTTTTTCATAACACCCACAGGTTCCCCTTTTAGAAGGTTTTGTCCAATTTTTACGTCGATTCTTTCTAGCCCCATCATCAAAGTATTAAAGCCATCTCCATGATCGATTATTAAGACCGGCCCAAAACTTCGAAAATTATTAGCATATAGAACTTTTCCGTCAAATGATGAAAGTACTTGAGCTCCTGATGGGGTAATAATATTGATGCCTTTACTTTTTAAACCTATTTCGTCAGGTTCACCAAAAATCTCAGTTATTGTTCCTCCCACAGGCAGTTCTAATCTTAACTTATTTTTAGCAAAAGAACTATAGCTTGGAAAACTAGTGCCCCTCAAAGAAACTTCGGTTTCTGATACAGCTCCGTTTTCTCGAGAAAAACGCATTAGTGGTTGAGGGTCTAAAGGTGTTTCCTTTTTTGGCGCTAGTATCAAACTTAAAATATCTACAGAGCGGTTTCTTTGGAAATTTTGATCTTTAAGTGTTCGGTAGATTTTCTCGAGAGTATTTGGGTTACTCAAGGTTGTTGAAGTTACCTGGCCTATGTTTTTGTTAATCAACTCATCGATTGCTCCATGCAGCAAAACAATTTGTTTATTAGCTTTCCTTATTTTTTGGGTTTCTTTCGAAATAGAGTTTTTTAATTCTGAAAATTTTTTATTGCTGGCTTCTAAGTTACTAATCTCTTCATTCAATTGTTTAGAAATTAATTTGATAAGGGTTTTGGTTCGCTTGATAGATAAAGGAAGCAGAGTTGATGAGATAGGAGAGGGCTTTGGATGACGAGAAAGACTAATTAGCGCCATCAATAGCTGACGTTTTTTTTGTTTATGACTCTTTAGTCTTAAAGCTATTTCTGCTAACTGATCATTCAATATCGCAATGTTACGCTTTGCTAGCGAAATGACATTTCTATGATGCTCTTGAGTTTTTTTTGTTTCAACTAATTCTTGCTTGAGTGAGAGAAAGTTCTCGATATTCCCCTTTTTTGATCCGATGGCTGAGTGAGGGAAAACTGTGGCAAACAATGAAATAATAAATACAATCAAAAAAAAAGAATCAGACCCGGGCTTTGCTTTCATCAATTTAGACACCCCTGTTTAGTGACAGAAGGGAAGAACCAGTCATTATTTTGGGTTTTGGGATAGACATTAAGTCCAAAATAGTAGGAGCTACATCGGCCAGTTTGCCGGGTTTTAAACGGGCTACATTGCGTGGAGAATTTATTAAAATTGTTGGAACTAAGTTTGTAGTATGCGCGGTGTGTGGGATGCCTCTTCTTTCATCGAACATAACTTCGCAATTCCCATGATCCGCCGTAAGTAACATTGTTCCATCATGATCTAATACAGATTCAACAACTCTTCCAACACATTGGTCTACTGTCTCTACCGCTTTGATTGCGGCTTTTAGACTTCCAGTATGTCCGACCATGTCAGGATTAGCATAGTTTACAACTATTAAACCAAATTCATTCTTTGCGATGGCATTAGTGAGCTCTTGGGTGACTGTTTTCGCAGACATCTCGGGTTGAGTGTCGTAGGTCAACACTTTTGGTGATGGTACTAAAATCCGTTCTTCACCGGGGAATCGGACCTCCTGTCCACCATTAAGAAAGAAAGTAACGTGTGGGTATTTCTCCGTTTCTGCTATCCTCAGTTGCTTCATGTTTTGTTTTGCTACGGTTTCCCCCAATGTTTGATCCAAATTTTTTTTTGGAAACAAGGTGTCCAAGAAACCATCTAGATGATCTGAATAGGAAACAAGGCCGGCTTTCGCCGAAAAATTTGGTAAAGAAGTTCTCGGAAAACTTTTAAACGCTGGATCAACGAGAGCTGAAAGCAACTCCCGAGCCCTATCAGCACGAAAATTTGCGAAGAATAACGAATCGCCATCATTTATCCCGTTGAAAGTGTCTGCTATGAGTGGCTCTACGAATTCGTCTGTAATGCCCAATTCGTATTGCTTTTCAATCCCCATAGTCAGATCATTGAATTTCTTTCCGCCGGCATTAACTAGTGCGTCATAGGCTTTTTCTACCCTTTCCCAACGATTATCTCGATCCATTGCATAAAAACGGCCGATTAAGCTAGCCAGGGAAATGTCTTCATTTTTGATAGCTAAAAAGCGTTTAAGAAATGTCAGGGCGCTACATGGTGCGGTATCGCGACCATCTAAAATACCATGCAGTAAAACCGGAACACCTGCTTCTGATATTGTTTTTGCAAGCGCTTCGATGTGAGTCTGGTGACTGTGTACACCACCTGTCGAAAGTAATCCAACTAAATGACATTTCCCTTTAGCTTTCTTGGTGATGGAAATAAACTTCTTCAATAACTTATTTTCAGATAGCTTGTTAGATTGGATTACTTGATTGATCTTCGGAAGGTCTTGGACAACGATACGGCCAGCGCCTATGTTCATATGACCAACCTCTGAGTTGCCCATTTGGCCATCGGGGAGCCCCACATATTCGCCTGAAGCCTGCATTAAACTGTTAGGCCATTGTTTAATTAAGCGATCAAAAACAGGTGTGTTTGCTTGGGTAACAGCGTTATATTTCGTATCTGGCCCTACCCCCCAGCCATCCATTATACAAAGTATAGTTGGTTTCATATTATTAACAATCTCTGACGCAATTGAGTAATCAGTCCCTATGATACGGGTGATTTTTAAGTATTTGCTGAGCTCTATATAGTTGCTCTGCAATCATACCACGTATCATCAAGTGTGGCCAAGTTACTCGACCTAGGCTTATCGTTAAACTCGGAGATCTTATTGCAGAGAGATCGAGGCCGTGTGCCCCACCAATCAAAAATGAAATATCTCTGGCACCATTATCGACTTGGTTATTAATCCAGTTCGATAATGCTCTGCTTGTAAGAAGTTTCCCCGATTCATCTAATATGACCATAACTGAGTCTTTGGGTACAGACGATAAAAGCTTTCTAGTTTCATTAAGGCGCTGTCTTTTCCAGTCAAGCGTTTTTCGAACGTCTACTTCGATTAATTGGATTTCCCATTGAATTCTTGTGGCGTAGAATTGATAAAGGTCTTTAAATACTCCTTGGCGGTTCTTTCCGATCGCCAAAATACTCACTCGCATTCCGTTTACCTAGTATTTTATTGGGTTATAGTTCTATAGTTTCTGTGCTTGCATCTTCAGTCGAATCAACCTGCCACATTTTTTCCAGATTATAAAATTCCCTGACTTCAGGTCTAAAGAGATGAATAATAATATCGCCAGCGTCAATTAGCACCCAATCACTTTGGCTTAATCCCTCAATATTTACGTTCACGTTGGAGCTTTTCTTTATCTTCGTCACGGTGTTTTCTGCAATTGCGCGAATTTGTCTTGAAGAAGTGCCTGAGGCAATTAGCATGAAATCAGCCATGCTGGTTTTCCCTACCAGGTTTATTTTTACTACATCTTGTGCTTTAAACTCTTCAAGAGATGAGATTGCCACGTTTAAAAGATTTAATTTCTTAGTATTTTGTTTTTTGATTTTAATCTCCAATACTATTAGCTTCCGTCTGAGATCTAATTTTTGTTGCAGATATATGATTCAGGTTACTATGAAAAAAAATCCACGCTGGCGGTTTTTTATATTTCAGAAGTAAACCTTCGCGTTCTCTTAGTCTATTACCTGAAAAGCGTCGGGGCATATCTGCTACCAAAGACTTTAACGAGAATTTGGGCCTATCGAAAATAGCTATCCTTACAAGGGATGTTATCTCTTTCCAATTTTTCCATTCAGAAAACTGGAGGAGATTATCCGCTCCCATAATCCAAATGAACCGTGTACTTGAAAAACGCTTAGATAGGATCTTTAGTAAATCAGAGGTATACTGGGTCTCAAGAAAGGATTCGATTGTCATTACCTTAATTTTTGGGTTTCTAGAAATTTTTATTGCAGTTTTAACTCTTTCTTCAATGTTCGCCATTCCGGCCGAAGGCTTAAGAGGGTTCTGTGGTGATACAAGCCACCAGACTTTGTTTAGCCCGAGTCGTTTTATAGCTAACTCTGAAATCAATCGGTGACCAGAATGTGCCGGGTTGAATGACCCACCCATAAGTCCGATAGTTTGTTTATTTGTAGTTGCTATCGAAAGCGAGCAAGCTAAATTTTTCTTTCCTTGTTTTGGGGCCTCTGTCGAGTTCATGGACGTACTTGTCCATTCCCCCGAACAACGTACTTAAAACAGGTTAGTTGCTCTGTTCCCACAGGGCCTCTGGCATGCAAGCGTCCGGTCGAAATCCCAATTTCCGCACCCATCCCGAACTCGCCTCCATCTGCGTATTGTGTGGAAGCATTATGGAGAACGATAGCGCTATCGACTTCGTTTAGAAATCGTTCTGCAGTTTTGGGGTTATCTGTAACTATGCTATCTGTGTGGTTTGATCCATATTTGCTAATGTGTTCAATAGCTCCATCTATACCATCAACTAGTTTTACAGAGAGTATTGAGTCCAAATATTCTGTCGACCAATCAACTTCTTTGGCTCTCTCCATTTCTGGCACTAAGTCGCAGGACCCTGTGTCACCTCTCAAAATACACCCATGGTCAATTAGATTTTTGGCAACAGCTGGAAGCAGTTTGTGGGCTGCCCGCGAGTCTACCAAGAGGGTTTCCGCCGCGCCGCAAACCCCAGTGCGCCTCATTTTTGAGTTTAATGTCACATTTTTTGCCATTTCTAAATCAGCCGCTTCATCTAGATAAATATGGCAAAGGCCTTCTAAGTGAGCTATTGTTGGGATTTTACTCTCCTTTTGCACTTTAGCCACAAGCGACTTGCCGCCGCGTGGTACGATAATATCCACGTATTTAGTCATTCTCAGAAGGTGACTAACAGCCTCACGATTTCGGGTAGGTACTAGCTGGATAGAGTCGATTGGTAAATTTGCGGCTCTAAGCCCCACTTGAAGGCAATTCACAAGCTGCAACGAAGTATGAAAAGATTCGGACCCACCACGAAGAATAACGGCATTTCCTGATTTAAGGCAAAGTCCGCCGGCATCCGCGGTTACATTTGGCCTAGACTCATAAATTATACCTATTACCCCGAGCGGAACGCTTACACGACTTATGTTCAGTCCATTTGGTCGATCCCAATTACTCAGGATTGTTCCTACTGGATCTGGAAGCTGTGCGATCATCTCAAGACCCGAGGCGATAGAGTCCAATCGTGCTTCATCAATTATTAATCTGTCGAGAAGTGCGTTGGTTAATTTCTTATTTTTTGCAAAATTTAGATCAGATACATTTGCTCGAATTATAGCCTCAAAATTTGACCGAATTTCCGTAGCCGCTACCATCAAGGCTTTATCCTTGGATTCTCGCTTTGCTTGTTTTAGTATCCGAGCGGCAGAATCTGCACGTGCCCCTATATCGTTAAGTAAATTTATGAGCGGTGCGGAAGGGCCCTCAGAGAATACATCTTGGCCTGCAGATTTAATATCAACCTCCAATTTGACTTGTCTAACGATTAAACAAGGACAAGATC